>JAGACJ010000119.1 GCA_017614195.1 Paludibacteraceae bacterium | reverse complement strand
TATATCATATAGTTGCTTTGCAGATGACAGATATGGTAGATGATCAAGGAAAGGTGTGTTGGAATATCCATACGGCACAAAGTAGAAAGAGTCGCTCTGGCAAAAATTTATTGTTATGGAAGAAGTGTTAATTCCCCAAGGATATATAGATTTGGGAAGACTTATGCAGGATTTTGTAGAAGAACACTCGTTGAATCGTTCTTCTGTTTTGATGAAACAATCTTTTTTGGAGACGATTGTTAACGGACCAATAGGAAGCAGATTGTTTCAAGTTGGATTTGAAAGGGGATTGTTGGTTTTTGATTTGTTTGAATCAATAATTGATTCTCCTTCTCAGATAAGAAGTTCCAGCGGAAGATCTTTGTTGCTTATTCGTCATTATGGTAGTTTCCTGGTGTCACCAGAGGTCTATGTGAAAGAATCTGATTATGCCATGCGTATTGAACCTGTTACAGTGAATGGGATTGACTTTTGGGAGTTTGTCGATATCGACTTGCATTACAATCTCAAGCGCAATGATCCGGTGCTGTGGACGCGAGAGTGAAGATGCGGCGGGGCAATGCAAAACAAAAAAAGGAAACGGACGGGATTACTTCGTGATCCCTTGTGCTGCCGCAGGCGTCCTTGCAAGAAAAAAGAAAAAAACTTTTTCTTTTTTGTTTTCATAACCATCTTTTGAACAAGTTCAAGATGTTTCTGAAAACAAAAAAGAAACAACGAATGTTGTTCCTTTTTTCTTGCGGAAAGTGAGGGATTCGAACCCCCGGTACGGTTACCCGTACACCGCATTTCGAGTGCGGCCCTATCGACCACTCAGGCAACTTTCCTTAAAAGCGGTGCAAATATACGAATTATTTTTCAATCCAAGCAAACTAAAGAAAATAATTTCGACAAAATCATTCCGCACCCCCGGTAAAATGCCGGAAGTGCGGAACTTGAAGAAAAAAGCTGAATGAAGAAGTGCTTACATCTGCAAGGTCAGTCCGAAAACCAAGTAGGCTCTTTGCGAGCACGGGTTGGCAATGACTTGTGCATAAATCGGAAACGAAAACGCATCGTTGATATGCACGTCGTACGACGCTTTTAGCGCGACATTCGTGACGGCAAAGCCCTTGGTTCCGTAAAAGTCGGTCCCGTACGGAACCATTCCGAGCGTGGCGGTCCAATCCACATGGGCGGCGCTGAAGGGGGCTGAGATTTCGAAATAGCTGCTGTAGGCGCGTTTTCCGTCGTTGTTGGTGCCGTCGTTGCCGGCAAAGTTGGTGTACCATTGCAGGACGACATACTTGAAATCGTAGCCGATGTTGGCTTCAAACACATGGTTGGTGCCATGGGCGTCGTACTTGAAGTACCGGCCCTCGGGGTCGAGCCCCTCGCTGAACCAATAGTCGGTGATGCCGATGTTGAACCCTTTGATGGTGTAGCTGACCGTCAGGTCGAACTCCTTGACATCGTCGGCGTCGGCAAATCCGTAGCTGCCCCAGGCGCTGACGCTCAGCCCTTTGTATTCCACTCCGACGAAGGGTTGGATGGCCGCGCTACCGGCATCCATGCCGCGCCAGATGTAGCGGCTGACGATATCACCACCGAGCAGGGGCTCGGCCTTGTCTTGTGCTGCGCAAAGGGGTGCAGCGCCCAGGAGCGCGCCAAAAAGGGCGCACCGTATCATTCGTAATGTTTTCATGGTTTTAAGTTTTTAGTTTTTAGTTGTAACAACTTTCGCCGTGCTCGTAAACATCGAGGCCTTCATCTTCGATGCGGGCGTCCACGCGGATGCCGTGCAGTTTTTTGATTCCGTAGAACAGGAGGATACCGCAGCCGGCAGCCCAAAGGTCGATGACCAGGATGCCGAAGCTTTGAGCTCCGAGCAGCGACCATCCGTGGCCGTACAGCAAACCGCTCGAGGTGGAAAGCAGGCCGGTGAGCAGGGTGCCGAGGATGCCGCATACGCCGTGTACGCTCGAGGCACCGACAGGATCGTCGATGTGCAGGCGGTGATCGATAAACTCAATGGCATACACCAGCACGATGCCGCAGATCAGGCCGATAATGACCGCTCCGAGGGGCGATACCAGGTCGCAGCCTGCCGTGATGCCCACCAATCCGGCCAACACGCCGTTGAGCGTCAGCGAAAGCGAAGGCTTGCCGTATTTCATCCAAGTGAGGAACAGCGTGGCGGTACCTCCGGCAACAGCAGCCAGGTTGGTGGTGAGGAACACGTGCGAGATAGCTACGCGGTTCACTTCGCCCGAAGCGGCCAGCTGCGAACCCGGGTTGAATCCGAACCATCCCAACCAAAGGATGAATACGCCGAGCGATGCCAACGTCAGGTTGTGACCGGGAATGGCGCGGCTTTTGCCGTCTTTGCCGTATTTGCCGCGACGCGGGCCAAGCACGATGGCACCAATCAGGGCCAGTACGCCTCCGACACTGTGTACGATGGCCGAGCCGGCGAAGTCGTGAAAGACCTCTCCGAAGTGACGCATCATAAACGAGTCGGCCGCATCGTTGCAGAGCCATCCGCCGCCCCAGGTCCAGTGTCCTTCGATGGGGTAGATGAACAGCGAGATGACCGCGCTATAGACCAGGTACATCGAGAATTTGGTCCGTTCGGCCATGGCACCGCTGACGATGGTGGCCGAGGTGGCGCAGAAGACCGTTTCGAAAATCAAAAAGCCTTCGACGGGCAGTCCGCCTTTGTAAAAACTGAGGTCGCCCCAGTTGGGCGCTCCGATAAAGCCGCTGCCTTCGGAGCCGAACATAAAGCCGAAGCCGACAAAGTAAAACAGCAGCGAACCGAACATGAAGTCCACAAAGTTCTTCATCAGGATGTTGGCTGTGTTCTTGCCGCGGGTGAATCCCGCTTCACAGAGGGCAAAGCCCGGTTGCATCCAAAAAACCAGCATGGCTGCCAACAACATCCATACCGTATCGAGTGATAATGCTAATTCGTCCATAATCGTAAGTGTTTAAGTGTTATTTTTTGTCTTTCAGTACGCTGTCGCCGTTTTCGCCGGTGCGTATCGAATAGGTGTCAATAATGTCGCTCAAAAAGATTCGTCCGTCGCCGACCTCGCCAGTATTGGCGACTTTCAGAATTACCTGGATGGTGGGCTGGGCGATAATGTCGCGGCATACAATGGTGATGGCTACCCGTTCAATCACGTCGGTCGAGTACTGGACGCCACGGTAGATGCGCTCTTGGCGTCTTTGGCCGATGCCATGCACGTCGTGGTACTCGAACCAGTCGATGTCCGAAGCCAGCAGGGCCTCTTTCAACTCATCGAATTTGGTCTTTCTGATAATCGCTTCAATCTTTTTCATACCTTTTTGTTTTTAAATGAAACATTTTGTAATCTTCAAAGGCAAAATTATGAATTTTTGATACGAAAAATATTGAAGGTGTAGCATAATGATAGTAAAATAATATTTTGTATGACAGAATGGTATATTGTATAATAATATGCTGTCAGTTTGATAGAAAAATACCCGCTTCTGCTTTCGAATTGGAAGCAGGCTGGAGTTGCGGGGCGGTGAAAAAGGAGGGGTTGGGGCATAAAAAAGGCTCCCAACATGGTTGGAAGCCTTTTCTTAAGCAGGTGATAACACTTATTATTTCATTTTTAAGGGAATCTCGAACATCGATTCGATGACATCTTCTTCGTTGCCTTCAAAAGTTTTTGTGATTGGATTTCCTCCGCGAGTCAATCCATCGAACACGCCTTTGTCAACAAGATCCCACAAGGCATACTTGGCTTGTCCCTTGTTGTTAATCAGACCGAAATGGTTTTCCGAGCCCATAGTGTTGCTCGCATCTTTCCAAGGTTCGTCAAAAATTTCAAAGTAAAATACACTGATGCCGCGCTTGTTACTTGCTTCGCGAATGCGTTGGTAGTACAGCTTCTCTTTATATTCGTCGGCAGCGCCAGAGCCTTTATAGCCGTACATCGAGCTGTTTTCTTCCTGAAGCGTCCACACATCAATAAAGGTGTCGGCCGAGCGATTGGTGCTTTTGGATGGACCGTCTTGTGTGGCCCAGCCCGTTTCGCCGATGTGAACAGGTTTGTTGATGCCGATACTGTGCATGTAGTCTACAACGCTTTGGTATTGCTTCATGGCATATTCAAGCGCACGGTCTGTTGCACGCTGGGCTTGCTCCACTTTATCTAATTGCGATTCTTCTTGCGGTACGCGCCAATAATCTGGATTGTAGAACGAGTCGTGGAACGGGTAGGTGTGTACCGAAATGAAATCCACCGCTTTCATAAGTGCGGTAAGGTCTTCGGTGTGGTATTCGGCACCGCCGCCACCCCACGAGGCGAAGTTGTCGGAAGAAGTGATCCAAATGTCTTTCGGAAGCTCTCCGGATTCCTTTTTGTCTTGCAAGTAGTTTACCCATTTGAGGATTACTTTTGTATCAACGCAGTACGATTGTGCCCAGTGTACCATGGCTTCGTTGCCTACTGCAATCATTTTCACGATGTTGGGGTATTCGTTGGCCATTTTAATCGCACGTTCGATTTCGGCAGTATTGCCTGCCAAATTTTCTTCCGTATGGTCAACCGAGTCGGTCTGGGCATTGCGACATTCGATCCATGTACCCAGCATCATGTACATCTCAAAGTTCGGATCTTCGTTTTCCAAACTGTTGATGGCTTTGAGCAGGTTGGGGGCCTGACCGCCTCCTGTGTCGTATGTGCGAATCAAACGTACGCCCATCGCGTGCAGAATACGCATGTCTTCCTTAATGTCTTCGACTGTCGGTACTGTGTCGCGCGTCAAAGCCCGGTATCCGCCGTACGACATGGCTTGGTACTGGGGATTGCCGAGAATGTCTTCGGCGGTCATCATGTAAGTCTTGCTGTTTTTCGAGGTGCATGCGGCCAAACTAACCAATGCCGCAAGCAGGAAGTAGGTGATTTTTTTCATGTCCAATTTGTTTCGAAGAACAAATATAGTCCAAAAAAACGGGATTCACAACAAAATCCGGAGTTTTGGAATCACGAAACGCGTTGTTGTCCATTATAGAGAACTAGAAAAGGAGTGTCTCTCAACAAATCTGCAATATTTTGTTTAACTTTGTCCGCTAATCAATACCCGTTATCTGATAATTGATCGAAGAAATGAAGCGTCTTTGCATTTTTTTACTGATGTTGTGCTTATCCTGCCTGGCTTCGGCTCAATGGGAAGTGTCATGGCTGAAGGTGGATTCGTTGTGCCATCTCGGACAATATAGATCGGCTATAGAAGTCTTGCATCATATAGAGGATACCTCTTCGGCTACTGCCGACTGGCCGTGGCAAATATCCGCGCGTTCGCGAATTGTTTATCTTGAAGATCGTATTTCGGACGATTCTGTCGGAGTGCATGTCGCTGATTGGCAGCGCTGGATCGCCGCTTGTCCGGATACAGTGGCCCGGGCTATGGGAAATTTGATATTGGCCGAATATCTTGACAAGGTTTTGGGGAACGGCTCAATGGTATATCGCCACCTGCAGCCCTTGTTCGGCGAGGATGCCGATATGGCCGCTATAGTCAATAATTACTATCTTGAGGCCATGCGCTATCCCAAAGTTTTATCGCGGGTGCCGCTGACCGACTATAGTTTGTCGATGGAGTCATGTTCGCCCGAAGAATGGAATCAGAACCTGTATGACTTTATGGCCGGATCTCAAGTTAGAACGATGTCTTTTGATTCGGCTGTCGTTCGCGACCGTTTTGCCAAAACCGCCATGTTTTATGCGAATGACTCCAATGCTTTGGCTCTGTGCGAAATACGTCGGCGTATCTATGAAAACGAGCCGTTGGACATACTTTGGAATCGGTACGAACAATTGCCTGCCAGTGTTTTCTTGGCCTCCTGTATGTGTGAACGTTATCCGCATGTCGATAAAACATGGCACGATTCGATTGCAACCGTATTGAATCGTTTTCCGAATGCGTATATGGCCCTAACGTTGGGACAACGGCTCAAGGCAATGGAAGCTCCCTATATCTCGACCAATTTGACGGAAGTAACCGATTCGTCGCTCACAATCCACATCAAAACGCGGAATGTGCCCGAGTTGCGACTCCTCATTTATCGCAATGCTTACCATCGCAACGAATATGTGACAGACTCGTCTTCGGTGCGCGAGGTATGCCTTTGGAAAAACGACATGGACTTTTTTGGTTCTCGTGATACGGTACTTAAAATCAAAGGTTTGAAAACCGGAGTGTATGATTTGAATTATCTGCTCCAATGCAAGGATTCTCTTTACTGTTACAAAAATTGTGATGTGGACGTTACGTCAATGGTGGTGCTGTCGCGCGAATATGAACGGGCATTGGGTGTGTACGTTTGTGACCGTAAAAACGGTAGACCGATACGTAATGTCCGGATTGACCATCTTGGTGAAGACCGTTTTGGCCTGGTTGGTAAACATCCTCATAAGGTTACTCTCGGCAAAACCGATAAAAACGGTTTGTTCAATGGTCTTTTGCCTATTTGGTATGACGATAACAGTTTTCGTGTCAGAACATCCGAATTTACCAGTAGCCCATATTATTTGGACTATGCGTTTTTTTCCTACGAATGGGAATCCGGAATAGAAACAAACCATTGGTATAAAGCCGATAAAAGTATGCGGATTAACTGGTGTTGCGATTTGCCACTATATCGTCCGAATGACACTATCCGTTGCAAAGGTATTCTTCACAAAGCGGGCCGGCTCTTGAAAAATCAACCAGTGCAAGTCTATCTATACGAAGGAAATACTCCCATTGATTCGGTTTATCTGACCACCAATGATTTTGGCAGTTTTGCCGCTGAGTTGCACTTGCCGTCAACGATTGGCAAACAGTCCTTTTCTTTGAAGGCTGTCAGCAATAAGGTAAGATTGAATTATAATAAATCTTTGGAGGTCACAGCGTATAAGACGCCCACCTGCATGATTGTGCTGGATAGTCTTCATTCAACCGTTTCGCCAGGCGATAAGGTCCATATAACCGGTAAAGTCCAATCAATGGCTCAAAATCCGTTGTTTGGTGTTCGGGTAAACTACAAACTTGCGGACAATTCTGATCGTTTGGTATCGGATGGTTACTCGCTTACAGACAATCAAGGACAGTTCTCGGTCGATCTGCAAATTCCCAGTTCGCAAATCAATAGGATGACTTTCACGGTCAGTATCGTTGATGCCGGAGGGTACACGGCAATGGATAGGTTGACACTGAATCTTGACGACCGATATACTTGGAACGCCAAGGATGTCTCAACGATTGAAAAAGGTCGTCACCCGGGATTGGGCGTTATCCGATTTAGTTATAATTGGAATAAAAGAAACGGCTCTCCGTTTTTGGACGGATCGTGGATGATTTTGCAACAGTCGGATACGTTGGCCAAGGGGGCTGTCGTGAATGGCAGTTTCTTGCAATCGCCCGATTTCGGCACTTGGGAGGTAGGAACCTATCAGTTGAAATTTGCGGTGAAAGACGTTCAAGGACATTCCTTTGCTGACAGTACCGATATGGTCGTTTTCGACTGGAATACGCCTTTGGTACGTACCGATCTCGATTTGTGGGTTGCCTGCGAACGAGATCATTACGTAGGCGACAGTGTCCGCTTTATAGTTGGGTCTAAACACAAGTTGTATGTCTTGTGCCAATGGCAGAAAGAATACTATGGGTTCGATTTTCAATATGAGTCGGTGTATGTTGATGCCTGCAGCCGGGTACTCATCGCTCCTAAAGGATTTAATGTGCTAAAGGTCTTGGCTGTGTTTGACGGTAAGTCTTATGTAGCTCATTGTAGGTCTAATTCGCGTCAACGTCAGAAAAACGTATCCCGTACGACATTGAAACGTTACGCCCGAAAATATCCAAAACCACAGATTGAGTTGGAACAGAGTGTCCGGAATCTTGTCCCCGGGCAGGATTCCGAATTCAAATTCAGGGTCAAAGACCAATTAGGCAATCCATTGAAGGCCGAAGTGTTGGCCCTCATGTATGACAAGTCGCTTGAGGAATACGACCGTCCGACGTACTCCGACTATCTTTCGCCGAAAATCCGTCCAAGATTGTATTTCTATAACCCTGTTGCGAGGTATAAAAGGACAATGCAAACTGATTTTGGTTGGGAAAATCAGGCGTGGAATGGTTTCGCAACTCGTGATTATGCTCCCACGGTCAGTCGTATGTCGCCTTGTATGTTGATTGGTCGCAAAGGAACTGTTGGGTATGGTGTTAAATCCTTTATAGACAGTGGCGCTGGGACAAATGTTGTGAAAAGTGAAGTGACGGGTAGTGTGTGTGGTGCGAGTGTGATTATACGAGGTGTTGGTGAAACAGGCTATTTCGAAGATGAATTAGATGAGGTCGTTGTCGGGTATGGGGTTGCGAACTATGGCGGAGTTTATGGATCTGGCGGAATTTATGGGTACAGTAATGCCTACGAAGAAGAACCTTCTGCTTCTGCCAAAATACCTGCAAGTGTTGGCTCTGCTTCGAACTTGAAAGTGCGCGACGGTCAAGTGGTGTCTGGTTTTTTCTATCCGCAACTGGTAACGGATGACGACGGGTATGTCAATGTGCGATATAAAGCGCCACAAGGAATCAGCGCATGGCGTCGTTATCTCATTGCGCATATTCCACAAATGCGTATGACCCAATATCGTGATACCGTCTTGGTTACGCAACCGTTTGTCGTACACAACAGAATCCCTCGTAATGTATATGCCGGCGACAGTCTGACGCTCATTTCGCGTTTGGAATATACAGCGGAACCAAATGATACCGCTATGGTCGAATGGCGGATTACCGACAAGTCGGGTACACTGTTGGATAGTTTCCGGACGCAGGTGGCAGTAGATACCATTTCGTCGCCGGTGGTGACCTTTGATTGGAATGTTCCGAATACGCCCGATTCACTTTTTGTAACCGTTGTGTCCCAGACCTCGAAGTATTCGGATGGCGAAAAAATGTGCCTGCCCGTTTTAGATACCCGTGTGTTGCAAACCGAAACCTATCCGTTTGCTGTGGCGGATACAGGCGTTTTCGAACTGGACTTGTCTGAAATTGTGCGGCACGACAGTACAGGACAGTTGACCAAATCGGTTACCTTTGACTATTATCCTTCACAAAAACAGCAAATCAAGGCCATTCTTGAGGATCTTTTGACAGCAAAGGATGGTACTTCTTCGATTGATGAATTCGGTCGTTATTATGCTTCTTCGCTCTATGGCAGTTTGTGTGGAGGTGCTAACACTTATGGCAATAAGAAGCGGATCAATGACCATTATTCTATGCTGTCGTCGTATCAGCGCAATGATGGTGCTTTTGAGTGGTACAGGGATTGTGGTGCGGGAGAACTGGTCAGCTTGCATTTGGCGCATGCGCTTCGTTGGACAGACGACAAAAAACTGTTGGCTAAATGCCGGAAATGGCTGATGCAACGGTTGTCCCAAAAACTCATTGACTTTGATGAAAGACAGCGTCAGAAAAAGGTAAAAGACTCATTGTCAATTGCATACAATCAGTTGTACACCCTGTATGTGTGTCCTCTCGACACGTCATCGGCCTATCGTCGCTTCTATAGCGCAATGAAACGCCAATGGCCCGATTTTAGTATTTGCGAAAAGGCCATGGCGGCATGTGTGGCTTATGCTAATGGTGACACTGCATTGAGCGCTACTATACGCAAGGGGTTGGACGAGAATTCTGTACTGTCATCTATTAATGGACGTTACTGGCCTCATGCAAATGATTTGGAAACCCAGTGCGTTTTGTCTGAAATGTATGAGTTATTGGGGGCTGACGAATCATGGAAGACCGAAATGATTCGCTATCTGTTGGTAAACAAGCAAAACAATCGTTGGGACAATTCGTGGTACACACTGTTGGGTCTGACAGCTTTAGTTCATTCAGGAGTTGCCGGAACGACGGCCGAAAGCAACATTCGCCTTGCCGGACATGAATGGACGTTGGGGCCGTCCTCGTTTGTCGAAAACGAACCCGTATCTTTGTCTGACATCAAAGAAGAACCCCGCCTAACACTGTGTAAGAAGGAACCTGTTTGGTCGTATGGTGCGGTGTATCATACCTACGAAAACGAGCAGGCTAAAGTCAATGCCGTACAATCGCCGCTTTTAGAAATCACCAAACGTTTGTTTGTGTGGCGAGAGGGAGCATGGATGTCTGTTGTGGATTCAGATCAATTAAAAGTTGGAGAACAAGTGAAAGCCCGTCTGACGCTTGATGTCCGTACCGAAATGGAGTTGCTCCATTTGTCGGATTTGAGAATGTCGGCTTTTGAACCGGATTATTTCGCCTCTGGCTATTATTGGTCTGGCTTTGGATGTTATCGTGTAATGCAAGACGATCGGATGGATTTTTATATCAACCATTTGAACGAAGGAGTGTATGTCTTGGAATATACAGGCAGCGTTTCGCATGCTGGTCGTTTTTTGATGGGAGGCGCTAATCTGAAAGGCGAATACAATCCGCAGCTGCAGGTACAGACCGAAAGCCGTACAATGTATGTAAAACCGTGACTAGGAGAAATAAAAAGAGAGAGGGAAACCAAAGGTTCCCCTCTCTCTTTTTGCTAGTATCGTTAGTATTACTTGTTTACGCGGAATTTTTGCACACCGTTCTTGATGAAGTCCACAATCTGTTTGGCGGCGGCGATGCCGGCATTGATGTTGGCTTCGGCGGTTTGGGCGCCCATCTTTTTGGGAGTGGCGAAATAGCGACCGGCGAATTTCTCGGCAAACTTGTCGTTGTTGGCAGGCATGATGTCTGTCAGGTATTTGAAGTCGGCGCGATCTTCCATCAATTTAATCAACTCTTCTTCGTTGATCACCTCTTTGCGGGCGGTGTTCAGCAAGAAAGCGTTTTTGGGCATTTTGCTCAACAATGCGTAGTTGATCGAGTTTTTGGTTTCGGCGGTAGCCGGAATGTGCAATGAAACGAACTGGCAGGTCGAGTAGAGCTCTTCTACCGAATTCAAGGCGGTTACGCCGTCTTTTTCGATGACTTCCTTGGGGCAGTAGGCGTCGAAAGCGTAGATTTCCATACCAAATCCTTTGGCGATGCGGGCGACGTTGCGGTCAACGTTGCCGTATGCGTGGATACCCAGTTTCTTGCCCATCAGTTCGGTGCCCGAAGTCCCATTATACAGGTTACGCACACCATAAACCATCAAGCCCAAGGCCAATTCGGCAACTGCGTTGGCGTTCTGTCCCGGAGTGTTCATGACGCAAACACCGGCTTTTGTTGCAGCTTCCAAATCCACATTGTCGTAGCCGGCACCGGCGCGAACAACGATTTTCAGGTTTTTGGCGGCATTGAACACCTCTGCGTCAATGATGTCGCTGCGAATGATGATGGCATCGGCATCGGCAACGGCTTCGAGCAATTGTTTTTTATCGGTGTATTTTTCTAACAAAGCCAAGTCGTAACCGGCTTTTTCGATTTCAGCTTTAATTCCGTCAATAGCTACTTTTGCGAACGGTTTTTCTGTAGCAACTAATACTTTCATAATTCGTTGGTTATAAAAAGCGAAAACCGGCCGAAACAACCGGTTTTCAAGGTGAAACATTAAGCGTTGGCTTTTTCAAACTCTGTCATGCAGTCGATCAGGGCTTGTACGCTCTCAATCGGCAGCGCGTTGTAGCAAGAAGCGCGGAAACCGCCTACCAAACGGTGGCCTTTGATGCCGACCATTCCTTTGCCGGTAGCGAATTTCAGGAATTCTTCCTCTTTGTCTTTGTAAGCGTCTCTCATCACGAAGCAGATGTTCATGCGCGAACGGTCTTCCTTGTTAGGAACGGTGGCGGTGAACATTTTGCTGTTATCGAGGTAGTTGTAGAGCAACTCGGCTTTGGCAATGTTTTTCTTTTCCATAGCTGCCAAACCACCTTGGGCTTTCAGATAACGCAGATTCAACAAAGCGGTGTAAATGGGCAATACAGGAGGTGTGTTGAACATCGAACCGTTGTCGATATGTGTCTGATAGTTGAGCATGGTGGGGATGTAGCGGCTTACTTTTCCGAGAACATCGTTACGGATGATGATGAAAGTGACACCGGCGGGAGCCAAGTTCTTTTGAGCGCCACCATAGATAATAGCGTATTTGCTAACGTCAACCGGACGCGAGAAGATGTCTGAAGACATGTCGGCTACCAAGGGTACAGGCGAATCAAAGTCTTCGCGAATCTCGGTACCGTAGATGGTGTTGTTTGTTGTGATGTGGAAATAGTCGGCATCAGCAGGAATTGTCCAGCCTTTGGGAATGTAGTTGAAGTTTTTGTCTGCAGAAGAAGCAACTTCTACGGCTTCGCCGAAACCTTTAGCTTCTTTCAACGCTTTCTTGGCCCATACACCCGTGTTGAGGTAAGCGGCTTTTTTCTCGAGCAAGTTGTAGGGAACCATGCAGAATTGCGTGCTGGCACCACCGCCCAAGAAAATAACAGAATATCCTTCGGGGATATTGAGCAATTCTTTGAACAAGGCCACTGCTTCGTCCACAACGGGCTGGAAGTATTTGGCACGGTGACTGATTTCAAGGATCGACAAACCTTGTCCTTCGAAATCCAAAACAGCCTTGGCTGTGTCTTCGATGACCTCTCTCGGCAAGATGGAGGGTCCGGCATTGAAGTTATGCTTTTTCATAACAGATAAAAATATGTTTGTTGAATTTTGATTATTCCTTTTTTTGGACGCGCAAAGGTAATTTTTTTTCTTTAATTATAAGGTATGTTTTGTGTATAAATTATGAAAAATCAATGATAATTTATGAACATACCGACCAGCGCGCGGCGCAGGGCGCATCCATCACGAATTCGGGTGTCCTGCAGCGCATATCGCAATCGCAATCAGATTCTTAACCGATTGGAGAAGCGAGCTTACCGGAATGTATTCGTTGCGACTATGAAAATTGATGCCACCGGCAAACAAGTTGGGACAGGGCAGTCCCTTGAAAGAAAGCATGGCGCCGTCGGTACCTCCCCGAATGGGCTTGATGTCGGGAGTGATGCCGATGCTGCGCATAGCCTCTTGTGCGATTTGTACGGCTTGCGGATATTGTTCCATGACGGACCTCATGTTTTTGTACTGGTCTTGCAGGTTCAAAAGACATGTGCCTTCGCCAAACTGTTCGTTGATTCCGTTGGCGAGGTACTGGACAAAGCGTTTCTTCCGTTCAAACTCTTCCTCGTCAAAATCACGGATTAGGTAATGCAGTTGCGCCTCGGATACGGTGCCGCTCATGCGTGTCAGGTGGTAAAAACCCTTATGTCCCTCAGATTCCTCCGGAATTTCGTCGCTCAAGGCGCGCATCAACTGGGCAGCGATGAGCAAGGCGTTCTTCATCTTTCCTTTGGCGTCTCCCGGGTGGGTGTTGATTCCGAATAAAAGAAACTCCGCTTTGGCTGCGTTAAAGTTTTCGAACGACAGCTCACCCAATTCGCCTCCGTCTATCGTGTAGGCCCAATCCGCCTTAAAGTGTTCGAAATCAAAGAAATCTGTACCTTCTCCGATTTCCTCGTCAGGAGTGAAGGCTATGTAAATGTCGCCGTGTTCGATTTTTGGGTGCTCTTGCAGGTATTCGCAGGCGGACATAATGGCGGCAATGCCGGCTTTGTCGTCGGCACCGAGCAGAGTGGTGCCGTCTGAACAAATGCGTTGCTCGCCGTCAACTTCGACGATGCGAGCCTTGACATTTTTGCCCGATACCTCAGGACTGGTGTCCAAATGGGCGATCCAACCGATTTTTGGTAGGTCTGCTTGGCTGTTTGCAGGAAGTTTGGCGTATACATAGCAGGTGTCCGACAAACAGATCTCCTGCAGGCCAATTTCGGTCAGCTCCGCTTGCAGCAAACGCGCCAGCTCCCATTGCCCGGGGGTACTGGGGTGGGTGCCGGATGTTTCGCTTGAAGTGGTTTCAATAGCGGTGTAACGGATGAATCTATCGACTACCGTATTGTTTTTCATAATACGATTGGTAATTGCCGGAAGTTACATTGTCGAGCCATTCTTCATTGGCCAAATACCAATCAACGGTCTTTTCGAGTCCTTCCTCAAATTGCAATGAGGGCTCCCAACCCAAATCATTGCGTAGCTTGGTCGGGTCGATGGCGTAGCGCAAGTCGTGGCCGGCGCGGTCGCTCACAAACGTGATCAGTTTTTCGGAGGTGCCGGCGGGGCGGTTCAGCTTCTTGTCCATCACTTTGCAAAGCAACTTGATCAAATCGAGGTTGGTCCATTCGTTGTGACCACCGATGTTGTAGGTCTCTCCTGATTTTCCGTTGTGGAAAATGGTGTCGATGGCGCGCGCATGGTCGTCCACCCACAGCCAGTCGCGCACATTGGCGCCTTTGCCGTAGATAGGAATCGGTTTGTTGTGCTTGATATTGTTGATAGCCAAGGGAATCAATTTCTCCGGGAAGTGGTGCGAGCCATAGTTGTTTGAGCAGTTCGAAATGACCACTGGCAAACCATAGGTGTGGTAGTAGGCTCTGACAAAGTGGTCGGAACTGGCTTTTGACGCCGAGTAGGGGCTACGCGGATCGTATGCGGTTTTCTCGGTAAAATAGCCGTCCTTTCCCAGCGAGCCGTAAACCTCGTCGGTCGAGACGTGGTAGAAACGCTTGCCTTCCATGTTGTCTTTCCATGCGTTTTTGGCGGCGTTGAGCAAGTTGGCGGTGCCCAACACGTTGGTGCGGATAAACGCCAGCGGGTCGGTAATCGAGCGGTCGACATGCGATTCGGCGGCCAAATGGATGACACCGTCGAATTTGTATTCTTGGAAAATCTTTTCGATGAACGCCGTGTCGGTGATGTCGCCTTTGATGAAATGGTAGTTCGGCTTGTCGGCCAGGTCGGCCACGTTCTCGAGGTTGCCTGCGTAAGTCAGGGCGTCGAGGTTGTAGCATTCGTATTGTGGGTATTTGTTGACAAACAGGCGGATGACATGCGATCCGATAAAGCCGGCGGCACCTGTGATGAGAATTTTTTTCGACATAATCTATTCTGTGGGTTGATAGGCCAGAATCCACGCGTCTTGGTAGGCGGGGCGGGCCGAAACAAATTGTTCCATGAAAATCTTGCTCTCGGCTTCGGTGGCGAATGCAGCCACTGCAATGCGGTAGCGTCCGTCGCTGTAGAGCAGATAGGGTTGCAGTTCGAGCGGTACGGCTTTGACAAACTGCAAGGCTTTGTGCTGGGTTTTGAAACTGCCTATAATCACATGATAAGGAGTCTCGTCTCCGGCTTCCTCGTCATCGAGTCCGACTTCTTCAGCGTTTTCGACCAATTCTTCCGTAGCGATTTGTACGGTGTCGGTACGAGGAAACGGAATTACCGATGCTTCTTGCATTTGCGGTGTGCTACCATTGTTGAGGTGCAATGGAATGAACATTAAAACCAGTATGGCGGCAATGGCTGCCACGGCGTGGTGCCAGTGGTTCCATTGGTGCATCGGAATGACAATCGCTTTTTCTTCCGGATGTCTGGTTTGTACAGCCGTTTCCGTTGCGGGTTGCCTGTCGGCTTGACATTCGGTGATAGCGGGGCAGAAGATGGCGCTTAAGCCGAATGCCCCAGGAAGCAGCCGATTGTGGCGCTCCGGTGTAAACAGTACCTTGCTGTCGGTAATTTCAAGTGTTCCGACACCTTCGATTCGAACCGGCAAACCTTGTTCAAGCGTGTCGGTCAAACGTGCAGTCGCTTGTTCAAGCAGGTTTGCGGCTGTGGGGTACGATACGCGCTCCTTATGCATATACGCTTGTGTCAGCAACCCGTCGTTGTGGGTTAGGGCTGCGTTGAACGACACCTGCTTGCAGGGAGGATAGACCAAACCTCCTTGGATCCGGCTACTCTGCGCTGAGGCGACAAAACCGCCCAGGCCGGGCACGATGACACAATCGTGTTCCGACAACAGTTGTCTGATATGTTTGATAAGCGTGTTCAAAGCAACGCAAAGAAACAAAAAAAACAATGTCTGCACAAATATTTTCCGTCCGAGTTATAAACATTTTATGCCGCTTTTGCGCAACCGCTTGTGCCTCTACTGGTTACAAGACTCAACCATGTGATTGTGTTTTGGAGGTTTTTGAGAAAAATATCTGTCGGTTTTTTGTTGCAAAAAAATAAAAGTGTATCTTTGCACCCGCATTCGAGAAATGCACGAAGTATTAATTTTTAATTAACAGTAACACAAAATGGCAACTAAAATTAGATTGCAAAGACACGGTCGCAAGGGATATGCTTACTATCATATCGTTATTGCCGACGAAAGAGCGCCACGTGATGGCAGATTTATCGCACGCATCGGTTCGTACAACCCGAACACCAACCCTGCTACGGTAAATGTAGACTTCGAAGCCGCATTGAAATGGTTGAACTGCGGCGCACAACCCACCGATACGGTTCGCAACCTTCTTTCTGGCGAAGGTGTGATGCTGATGAAACACTTGCAAGGTGGTGTAGCTAAAGGTGCTTTCTCTCAAGAAGAGGCTGACAAGAAATTCCAGGCTTGGAAAGATGAGAAGGCTAAAAAGCAAGAGAAAGCAGTTGAAAAAGTAAAGGCTGCCGCTGTTGCTAGCGCTAAAGAACGTTTGGAAGCCGAAAAAGAAGTGAATAAGGCCAAGGCTGCCGCTGTTGCCAAGAAATTGGCTGACAAGCTCGCCGCTGAAGAAGAAGCTGCCAAAGCTGCCGCTGCTGAAGCTGCCGCTCAACAAGAAGCTCCTGCCGAAGCTGCTGCTGAGGCTCCTGCCGAGGAAGCTGCCGCTCCCGAAGCATAAGTTTCTGGAAATACTTAAGAAGCCGTTGTTTAGCGCAACGGCTTTTTTTATACAAATAACCGTCCATGCAATACGAATACAATATCCGGGTGCTTCCGCCTGTGGCTGCCGACGAAGACCGGCTCAAGACTTATCTTTCGCGCGAAAAGGGTTTAAGGCTGCCTGATATTCATTCGGTCAGGATCCGTCGACGTTCCATCGACGCCCGCAGTCGGCAGGTGATGGTGAACCTGACGGTGCAGGTGTTTGTGGGCGAATCAGCTCCTGCTCCCAAATTGGTATGGGCTGATTATCGTGATGTGTCTGGTGGACGGCCGGTGGTAGTGGTCGGTGCCGGCCCCGGAGGGTTGTTTGCTGCGCTTCGACTGATTGAGTCGGGGTTTCGCCCGATAGTGCTTGAGCGAGGAAAGGATGTGCATGCGCGTCGTGTCGATATTGCCAATATTTCGCGTAACCGAGTGGTCGACAGCGAGTCGAACTACAGCTTCGGCGAAGGCGGTGCCGGTGCGTATTCGGATGGAAAACTGTTTACGCGCAGCAAGAAGAAGGGGGATGTTGACCGTATCTTGGGTATTTTTGTACAGCATGGCGCGAATCCTTCCATTTTGGTGGATGCGCATCCGCATATCGGAACCGACAGATTGCCTTCGGTTATCAAGGCTATGCGCGAGCGAATTTTGGCTTGTGGCGGAGAAGTGCATTTCCAAACCCGTGTCGATGGTTTGTTGTTCGAAGACAAACGGGTCGTCGGTGTGCGCACGGCCAGTGGCGATGCGTTTATTGGGCCGGTGATTTTGGCGACCGGGCATTCCGCCCGCGACGTCTATCGATTCTTGTCGCAGCAAGGAATCGGCTTGCAGGCGAAGGGAATTGCGGTCGGTGTCCGTCTTGAGCATCCGCAGGCACTGATTGACCAGATGCAGTACCACAGCCCGGAAGGCCGCGGCCAGTACTTGCCTGCCGCCGAATACAATTTTGTCACGCAAGTGCGCGGACGGGGCGTTTATTCGTTCTGTATGTGTCCGGGAGGTTTTGTCGTTCCGGCGGCAACCGGTCCCGAACAAGTGGTGGTCAATGGCATGTCGCCGTCTAACCGCGGATCTCGGTGGGCCAATTCGGGCATGGTGGTCGAAGTTCGTCCCGAAGACTTGCCGGACGCTTATCAAAAAGAAGGTGTTTTCGGGATGATGCGCTTTCAGGAAGATATGG
>JAGACJ010000013.1 GCA_017614195.1 Paludibacteraceae bacterium | reverse complement strand
GTTCGAATTTCCCGTAAAAAAGGTCTGATGATTATCGATCAGGTGAAAAACGGTATTCATACGGGCTGAAAGACAAACAGTTATACGTTACGTAAATTACGTTACGTAAATTGCGTAATAAGAACTGTTGATTATCATTATAACGGATACAATGATAGTCATTAAGTGTCAAAGATACGGATAACGAATAAAATAGTATTGAATATATGCACATTACCCTCATAGCCGGCGCAAGGCCGAATTTTATGAAAATCGCTCCGATTATCCGGGCGATAGAGCAGGCTGTGGCCCGTGGAGCCGCACTGCAATACCGTCTGGTGCATACCGGGCAACACTACGACCAAAAGATGTCGCAGACCTTCTTTGACGAGCTCGGCATTCCCACGCCCGACGTGAACTTAGGTTGCGGAGGCGGTAGCCAGGCCCAACAGACCTCCGCCATTATGACCGCGTTCGAGCAAGACATGGCCGCACACCCGACCGACTGGGTGGTGGTGGTGGGCGATGTGACCAGCACGCTGGCCTGCAGCATTGTGGCCAAGAAAATGGGTGTCAAGGTGGCCCATGTCGAGGCCGGCATCCGCTCGTTCGACCTGTCGATGCCCGAGGAAATCAACCGCATGGTAACCGACGCGCTCGCCGACGAGTTTTTCACCACCAGCGAAACCGCCAACCAGAACCTGCGCCATCAAGGCGTGGCCGAAGAGCGGATCCACTTTGTGGGCAATGTGATGATCGACACCCTGCTGCAAAACCGCAGCCGTTTGCGCGCCCCCGAAGTGTGGAAAATGCTCGGTCTCAGCGCAAAGAACTACCTGGTGATGACCATGCACCGGCCCGCCAATGTCGATGACCTGGGCAAACTGCGCCAATTCATTGATGCCATTGTAAGCGGCAGTAGGGGACTGCCCATTCTGTTCCCGATCCACCCGCGTACCGCCAAGGTAATGGCCGAGGCAGGTATCCGCTATCCGAACCTGCACATCATCGAGCCGTTGGGCTACCTCGAGTTCAACTACCTCGTGGCATACGCCAAAGCCGTGCTGACCGACAGCGGTGGCATTACCGAAGAAACCACCGTGATGCACGTGCCGTGCCTGACCTTGCGCGACAATACCGAGCGTCCCGAAACCTGCACTGTAGGCACCAACCGTCTGATAGGCACCCATCCGGCCGCCATTGCGCCGGCCATGCAAGACCTGTTCGACGGCAAGTGGCCCGAAGGTGGAATCCCTCAGTTGTGGGACGGCCACGCAGCCGAGCGAATCGTTACCTGTTTTTGTCAAATGCACCGATGAATTTCAGTCTGAAAACATACAACCGGTTGCTCGAGGCGCTTAAAGCACAGCGTTATGACTTCCTGACCTTTTCCCAATACGTGAGAAAACGGTCGGCAGGCGAGCTGTTGCCTGAAAAACTCGTTATTTTGCGCCATGACGTTGACAAGCGTGCGAAGAATAGTACAGATATATCAAATATAGAGTATTCGCAGAGAATCAAAGCCACCTATTTCTACCGTGCATGGATTTTGAATGAGCCGGCAGAATTGTTGAAAGTCAAGGAGCTCGGACACGAAATCGGCTACCATTACGAAGATCTGGTCACCGCCCATGGCGATGCGTCGCTCGGAATTGAATATTTCGAGCAAAACTTGAAGTCACTAAGGTTACTTGCTTCTGTTACAACGATTTGTATGCACGGCTCACCAAAGAGCAAATACGACAGCAAAGACCTATGGAAAACAGCGGATTACCATCGTTTCGGCATCGAGGGCGAGCCGTATTTCGATATGGATCTCGAAGATGTATGCTACCTAACCGATACTGGTGGATGCTGGGACGGCTACCGCTTCAGCGTTCGCGACAAGATGCCGCCCAAATACCAGCGGCAGTGGGAAGCCAACGGATGGAAATACCATACGACCGAAGCCCTGATCCGGGCAGTCGAAGCAGGCACCTTCCCGCCGCACGCCATGCTGACCACGCATCCCGAGCGGTGGACCGACAATGTGCCGCTGCTTTGTTGGAACCAAACGGTGCAAACCGCCAAGAACTTGATAAAATACCTGCTTATCCGCTTGCGCAAACAAGCATAAACCTATAGTCCTCATGTCGTCCAACCTATCCATCCAATCGCTTGACTCGTGGTTTCAGACCGACGAGGCCTGCAAGTTCTGGCAAGCCCAGGCAAGGTCCGAAGGCATTGACGTGCGTATAGGCAAGGCGCGCGTTGTGGCGCAAGTGGTGCGCGAGCCGTGGCCGGTCGGTTGGTTTTCGCGCCGGGCAATCGTGCAGGGCGGCCCAGTCTTTGCAACCGAAAACGATTTGCATCTGCTGCTCAAGCAGTTAACCTCGGCCACCCGTCATGCCATCTACACCGAAATCCGTTGCCAGACCGACTATCGGCCGTGGCAGGCCGTTTTCGAACAGCACGGATACCGCTACGAGCCCCATCTCAACATTCTGCTGCCCTGCGACAATGCCGAAGCCATCTTGGAGCGCATGAGCGAAAGCCACCGGCGCAAAGTGCGTCAGAGCCAGCCCTTGGTGGATTCCGGCCAGCTGCAGCTCGAATACATGGCCGAGGAATCCGACCTCAAGCATTTCTACCGCCTGCTCAGGCGCCATTACTTGCTTAAAGTGCGTAAGCCGTTGCCCGCATACCGCTATTTTTCGAACCTGCTGAAACTGCCGTCGGCCAAACTGCTGCTTTGCCGCTGGCAAGGCCATATCATCGGGGGAATGGTGCAGATTCATCATCGCGACACCGTTTATGACCTGTATGCCTGCGCCCTCGACAAACAATACCCCCAGTGCAACCCCTCTGTCATGCTGTACTACCGCACCATGTGCCTCAAAGCCAGCCAAGGTGGAGGAGTGTTCGATACCATGGGAGCCGGAAAACCCGACATTCCGTATGGCGTACGCGAATTCAAACGCCGATTTGGGGGCGAAATGGTCGGATATGGGCGTTTTATCCGTATAAACAAGCCGTTTTTGTATCGCTTGGGTCGAGTTTTTTTTGTACCTTTGCGTCGCAATGGCAGAAAAACTTCTATATAAGCCCTTTTCGCGTTGGATTGTCAACGACGTGCTGATCCTGACACTCGGCTATCTGTTCGTCCTTTGGGTGTTGCCGTTGCATGCCCAAGAGCCCTTTCGCAAATACCTGCCCGTCATCATCTCCATCAGCGTCACTTGGCTGATTGTGTCGTATCTTTTCGGCCGATATCGCTATCACGCCGGCATCGACAAGGGCTATGTGCGTACCGCTCTGCTCGAATCGTACACGCTATTGATTTGCTTTGCCCTCAACCTGCCGTGGCTTTTTATCGACAATCGGTATTCGTTGGTGGTAATGGCCTCATTGATGTTGTTTTTTGCTTCGGTATTTTTTATCGTGACAGGCATTCGGTTTGCCTATCTGTATGCTTCCGACCCGGAAGAAATCCCGCAACAGACCGCCGAACGCGCCCCTGTGGCCGCCACGGAGCATCGCATTCTGTACCGTCAGACGCAACACATTTCGTCGATTGCCCAGCTGCCGGCCTTCCAATACGACTGCATCGTGGAGCAGACCCCGCTCGACACCTTGCGCGGCATCAACCGGCTGCTGGCGGCCTACAACGCCATTTTGCCCGACGGAGGCGAACTGATCTGCCGGTTCAAAGACAAAAGCACTAAGAAAAAAGAGTTTTTGGCACAATACCCTCGTGGAATCCGTTGGATTCGCTACGCCATCAGTTACTGCTGGCATCGTATTTTCCCGAAACTATTCCTAACCAAACGGTTTTATTACGATGTGACCCAAGGACGGCACCGCATTCTGTCGAAAACCGAAGTGCTCGGCCGCCTCTGTTACAACGGCTACGAAATCGTGGACGAATGCAAGGCAGACGGTATGCGCTACATCCGCGCCAAACGTATCGGCAATGCGCCGGCACAGCACAAACGCCGCTATGGGCCGATTATTTCGCTTAACCGCGTGGGTAAAAACCATCAGAAAATCCAAGTCTATAAATTCCGGACCATGTACCCATACAGCGAGTTTCTGCAAGGATACATCTATCAGAAATATAATTTGCAGGAGGGAGGCAAGTTCAACCACGACATCCGCGTCAACGGCGAGGGCCGCTTTATGCGCAAGTATTGGATTGACGAGCTGCCTATGCTGACCAACTGGCTGCGTGGCGATTTGAAACTGGTAGGGGTACGTCCCTTGAGCCAACAGTATTTCGGCTTGTACGACAGTGACTTACAGGAGTTACGCTGTCAATTCAAGCCCGGCTTGCTACCGCCATATTACGCCGATAATCCAAAAACCCTCGAAGAAATACAGGAATCTGAAAGAAAATACTTAAATTTGTGCGTTAAAAACGGACTTTTTGCCACCGATTTCGTGTATTTCCATAAAATCTTGTGGTCGATATTGTTCAAACGAGTCAGATCGAAATGAAACTGCTAAGAAAGTATGTGAGTTTGCTATTGTTGTTGGGAGGTGGAATGTTGCACGCCCAAAACATCCCCGAGCACATTGCATACACGCAGGTTTACGGTTTCCTGGACGAACTGGCCACCGATGGTGTGGTGGACCTGTCATCGCACGTCAAGCCCTACAGCCGCAAGCTGATTGCCGCCAAACTGCAGGAGGCATTGTTGAAAGACTCGCTGCTGAGCGCCCGCCAGTACGTTGACCTCAAGTTTTACCTCAACGATTATTCGAACGAACTCGATACCCTGCCCAAGAGTTTTGTGCATTGGACCAACCACCAAACGTTTGACCTGTCGCTGCTCGAGCCCTCGTTCCATTACCGCGACAATTATTTCAAATGCCGGATAGCGCCGCTATTGGGCATGGATTTGACCTATAACCGCAAGGGACTGCTCATCAAACGCTGGTACGGGGCCGACATTCAGTTGGACATCGTCGGTCATGTGTCGGTGTGGGGTAGTATCCGCGACCAATCGTATAACGGCAAATACCTCAAAGACAGTTATTTCGATAGCAATCTGGCCAAAATTAACGGGGCAAAACTGGCTCAAAGCCAATACCTGAACAACTTGCCCGGATGTGAATACAAGGAAGCCTCGTACGGCGGCGATTTCAGCGACGTGCGCGCCGGTATCAGCATTTACGACTGGTGGGGCAGCATCGGGCTGGTCAAGGACAACGTGGTTTGGGGCGACAGCTACCGCTCGTCGAACGTGTTGTCGGGCAGAGCCCCCTCGTTCCCGATGGTGACGCTTTCGCTCACGCCGTGCAAATGGTTCTCGTTCCAGTATTTCCATGGCTGGCTCAACAGCAATGTGGCCGACAGCACTCGCTACTATGTCGAGGAAAGCTATACCGACAGCACCTCGCGCATCCATTACCGCCCGAAAAACAAGTTCATGGCGGCCAATCTATTCACCTTCACCCCCATCAAAAACCTGAACCTGTCGATCGGCAACTCCATTGTCTATGCCGAAGACAACGTACAGGCCGCCTATTTTATCCCGTTTGCCTTTTACAAGTCGCTCGACCACCTGATGACCAAAGGTCTGAAAGTTGAGAACCAGAACTCACAGGCCTTTTTGATGGTGTCGTCGCGCAACATTCCGCATTTGCATTTGTATGGTTCGGTATTTGTCGATGAATTCAGCCTCCGCCGCTGGAAGAAGGACAATCCTGAGCGCAACATCGTGTCGTATCAGGCGGGGGCGAATGTCACCAACTGGCCGCTCAAAAATCTGTCGTACGGGTTTGAATACACGCGGTCGAACATCTTGTGTTACAAACACTCTATCGAGGCCATTACCTGGGAGTCGAACAGCTATCTGCTGGGGCATTACTTAGGTGCCAACAGTCAGGAGTTTTATGCGCATGTCACCTACAAGCCGATTCGCAGCCTGAGCATTCGGCTCAGCTATGTGCATGCCGACAAAGGAACCGACTACCCGTACGTGCGGCGCAGCACGACACAAGCCCTCAGCCAGCCGGTGCTGGGCAATATTATCTGGAAGCATGACGAGGCCTCGGTGCGCGTCACCTACGAGATTTGGAACAACTTGTACGCCGTGGTCGATTTGGGATACAACCACGACCGCGCCTACGACGACGATTACGGCACAGCCGAAACCTATTTGAACCGATATACCCCCGTTTACCTGCATGGCGAGAATTTTACCACCACCGCTGGCATGGCGTTCGGGTTTTAGATGGATTTGAGTATAAAACAAATACGCTATATGAAACCAATTCAGATGGTGGACCTCAAAGGTCAGTATGAGAAAATTAAGGCGGATGTCGATCGCGGCATCCAGGAAGTGATTGACACCACCTCGTTTGTCAAAGGGGGCAAGGTGAACGAATTTCAGGCCGCATTGGAGCAATACTTAGGCGTAAAGCACGTGATTCCGACCGGCAACGGCACCGACGCGCTGCAAATCGCCCTGATGGGCCTTGGGCTGAAGCCTGGCGACGAGGTAATCACGCCGACCTTTACGTTTATCGCCACGGCCGAGGTTGTGGCCTTGCTGGGACTGACGCCGGTGGTGGTGGATGTCGATGAAAAGACCTTCAACATGGACCTCAAGGCCGTCGAGCGGGCCATCACCCCAAAAACCAAAGCCATCGTGCCGGTACACCTGTTCGGCCAGAACGCCGATATGGAAGCCTTGCTCAACCTGGCGCACAACCACCATCTCTACGTAGTGGAAGACGCCTGCCAGTCGATTGGTGCGACGTACACGTTTTCCAACGGCACGCAGAAGAAATCGGGCTGTATGGGAAACATCGGGTGCACGTCGTTCTTCCCGTCCAAGAACCTGGGCTGCTACGGCGACGGCGGAGCCATCTTTACCGATGATGACGACTTGGCCGCTCGTATGCGTGCCATTGCCAACCACGGCATGGTGGTGCGTTATCATCACGACTTTATCGGCGTCAACTCGCGCCTCGACAGCATTCAGGCGGCCGTGTTGCTGGCCAAGCTGCCGCACCTCGACGAGTACATCGTAGCCCGTCGCAAGGCGGCCGCGTACTACAACAACGCCTTTGCCGGTTGCGACAAGATCGAGACCCCTTATACGGCTCCCAATACCGACCACGTGTTCCACCAATACACAATAAAGCTCATGGATGTGGACCGCAACGCCCTGCAAGCCAAGCTCAAGGAGAAGGGCATTCCGGCGATGATCTATTATCCGGTGCCCCTGCACCTGCAAAAGGCCTATCAGGACCCGCGTTACAAGGCGGGCGATTTTCCGGTGGCCGAAAAGTTATGCAGCTGCGTGTTGTCGCTGCCTATGCACACCGAATTGGACGAAGAGCAGCTGCAGTATATCACCAGTTCGATTTTAGCGTTGGTTTAAGCAAATACCGTTATGAGTTACTTCAAACACGAATCCGCCTACGTCGATGACAATTGCCAGATTGGCGAAGGCACCAAAATATGGCACTTCTCGCACATCATGTCGGGCTGTGTCATCGGCGAAGGCTGCAACATCGGCCAAAATGTGGTTATCTCGCCCGACGTACGGCTGGGCCGGAATGTCAAGATACAGAACAACGTGTCGGTCTATACGGGCGTAATTGCCGAAGACGACGTGTTTATGGGGCCCTCGATGGTGTTTACCAACGTGATTAACCCGCGCAGCCACGTGAGCCGCAAGCACGAATACCGCCAGACCATTTTGCGCAAGGGGTGCTCCATCGGCGCCAACGCCACGATTGTATGCGGTCACGAAATCGGCCAGTACGCCCTGATCGGCGCCGGCACGGTCGTTACCCACGACGTAAAGCCCTACGCCTTGGTAATGGGCAATCCTGCCCGCCAAACGGGATGGGTGAGTGAGTGGGGGTGCAAGCTCCGTTTTGATGAGTCGGGAATTGCGGTTTGTCCCGAAACCGGCCAGAAATACGAGCTCAAAGACAATCAAGTTCAACGCATTTCATAATTTCCAATCAAGATGATCAGATTTGCTGTAGTAGGATACGGACATATCGGCCGCCGTCACGCCGAAATGATACGGCGCAACCCCAATGCCGAGTTGGTGGCGGTTTGCGATGTGATTCCGCAAGACAAGATGCAGGGTGAGCTGAGTGAGGCGTATTACACCGATTACGATGAAATGCTTCGCCGCGACGATATTGATGTGGTAAACATCTGCAACTTAAACGGTTATCATGCCGAGTATGCCATCAAGGCCCTAAGCGCGCACAAGCATGTGGTGCTCGAAAAACCCATCGCGCTCAGCAAGGCCGACGCCGAACGCATCGTATTCAAGTCGCTCGAAATGTCGCGTTCGGTATTCTGCGTTATGCAAAACCGTTATTCGCCACCGATGGCCTGGCTCAAGCAACTGCTCGACGAGAAGCGCTTGGGCGAAATCTATTTTGTGAAGGTAGATGCCTTCTGGAACCGCGACAGCAAGTATTACACGCCGGGCAGCTGGCACGGCACCAACGCGCTCGACGGCGGCACGCTGTTCACCCAATTCTCGCACTACGTGGATATGTTGTACTGGCTTTTCGGCGACATCACGCACATTCGCGGACGCTTTGCCAACTGC
>JAGACJ010000118.1 GCA_017614195.1 Paludibacteraceae bacterium | reverse complement strand
GCGGAGCAAGGCTTCCTGTGCGGCGTCGGCAGCCATTTCTTGGTCCGAGAAGAACGAGTAGCCCAATTTCAATAATTGCGGCCTCATTCGGCGTACTATTTGTTCGTATTCTTGGCTTGTCATCTTGCCTTATAAACGAATAAAGTTCCACGATGTTGATGGAGAACGACGAAAATTTAAGGGAATTTAACAAAGGAAATGAGTTTCGGGGCGATTCTCTTGCATATTCAAAAAAAACTTCCTATCTTTGCACACGGAACTATAATTGCTCGTCTATGTACTCGATTCGTGACATCACCGAATATGCCGTTTTGCTAATCCGCAAATTTGCAAAACGATTTGAATTGACAGACCGTCAGGCTGCCAACTATATTGAGCGTTATGGCGCACTGCATTTGTTGTATAGCCATTACGACATCATGCACACGCTTAGTTTTGAGGACAATATCGAGAGCATTGCGGCCTATTGCCATCGGAAAGGAGGAAATTTGACATGAAACTCTATCACGGTTCTAACACGGAAATTCACAAAATAGACTTCGCCAAATCTAAACCTAACAAGGATTTCGGCAAAGGATTCTATCTGACAGCCGACAGACACCAAGCCGAACAATTGGCTGAACAACGTGCGATGTTTTTCGGTGGAGAGCCAGTTGTCAATGAGTATTTGTTTGACGAAAAAAAACTGAAAAACGGATTGCTCAATGTGAAAATTTTTGAGGGATATACCATTGAATGGGCGGAATTTGTCGTAACAAACCGCTCCAATCCCTCGCAACAACCGACGCATGATTACGACATTGTCTATGGTCCTATTGCCAATGACAAAGTTGGTGTGCAGATTGAGTTGTTCACAGACAAACTCATTGACATTGAAACGCTCATCAAACGGCTTCAATTCATGAAGGGCATTACTTTTCAATATTTTTTCGGCTCGGAAAAAGCGGTAGCATATTTACAAAAACTTTAAATCACAATCCTATGCCAACAGATTTCAACCATTTGACAGACGAAGAGCGACGCGATTTTGAGTTTCTGCGCGAACGTCGCTTGGCGCAATTGGCAGCCCTGCTGATTGAGGAGCGTGGTTTGAGTTTCAGTGATGCGTTCCGCGAACTGTACAATTCCGAAACCTATGAGAAACTCAACGATCCGCGTAGCGGTTTGTATATTCAATCAGCACGCTATCTTTATTCATTTTTGGAGAATGAATTGAACTCCTTATAAACGAATTGATGGAAACCGACAAAAAATGCCGTTCCGCCGCTTCATCGCGAGGCAGTAGAACGGTTTCCTCATTAGAAAATTGTCTAACAAACCTTTTTCTTCTAACAAGTTTTTTTTTCTTATTGATGTCTATTCTCACGGATGATTTCAAGCGCACGGTTGAGAATTACATCCTCCGACGACGAGAAAATCTCCTCGATGGTGAGTGGGACTTCGTAGTCGGGAAGAAGGCCACGACCGTAGGGGAATCGGGGCGAAACGTCGTTGGTTGTCACGAGTTTGACAAGTGGAAGTTGGTATTCAATATGGCTGTTGGGCAAGAAGAAACGAGCGAATTTCAAAGCAGTCATATAGTGATAGGCAGTCGCAGTTTCGCGACCAATGGTTTTGGCACGACCTGCACGGACGAGCCGTGCAGGGAAATCGGTGGCGGCACTGAACGAATTCTCGTTGGTGAGGATGTAGAGGTTTCCTGTATAGATGACATCATTTTGTTGTCCCATCGTTTGGGATTCCTGTAAATTTTCATTGATGTTACGATTATAGAATCCTTCCTTTCCTTCAACGGCAATGAAGTCTTCAAATGGCTTCGCATCCGGCGGCCAGTTGTACGAATGGGCGAAACTGGCGTAAGTGGTGTTGCTCATCACTTTTTGATAGCCAAAATTCGAGGGTTCTTCCTTGAGAAATAATCTTATTAACTTTTCCTCGCAACTGGCATCACCGCCGGGGTTGTCGCGAACATCAATGATCAGATGGGGTATGTGTGCGTAGGCGCGAAGGGTGTCGGCGATGGCATCCATTTGTACGTCGTTTTGGTGAAAGTGGGCAAGCGTCAAAAGGGCAATGTCGTCGGCGAGCATCTTGAAGCTCCAGTCTTCGTGGCGGTTTTGATTCCGATGGACGTTGTAGGCAACAGGGGCGGTGTTCTGCGGTGCATAATGCTTCAGTTGATTGCGTTTCAAGAACGGCGCTTCAACACTGGTGCCGTCAGTGAAGGTAATATTTACTGGTTTGTCCCAATCGCTACTGCGATACTGCATCCACCAGTTCGTGAGCATTTGGATAGCTCTTGTGGATTCCACTTGAGCATCGAATAGATTGGTACGCGAACGGACATAGGCTGCCTGTTCTTTGGCGGAAATGCCATTGATGGTTGCTATTTCCTTGCCGATATACGTTTCGTAGCCTGGCTGCACGTGGTGGACAAACGTCCGTTCACCCAATGTGCAGAGTACCAATGTCGGATACTGGCTGTCATCAGCATTGGTTTTGAGAAAAGGATTGGAAGATTGTAACCAAGCGTGGCTGTCGTGAAGGAAATCGGCTCTGAATGCATCGCCAATCAGGTCGTAAAGTGTCGTGAAATGGACTTCGTTGGAATCCAGACGCGCCTTGCCCTCACGTATAAATTCCGCTTCGCGTTCGGGCGAAATGATGTCGCGTAGCGAAGGATAACATTCGCGGATGCTTTGGATGAACGTATCGAAGTCTTCATTGGCCTGTTTACGGGTAAGCTTGGCAGGCGGCGTGAAAAGTTCGGCTTTCTTGAATGTCGTTTGTAAGCCGAAAGGTGTCATCGGGTCGATGCCGTGGCCTGCTTTAGAAGACATTCCAATAGAAATATGTGCTTGTCCGATTTTCGTGAACACATAGCCGACGGTGCCGATAGGCGTACCAGCTTTTATGCGCTGTCCCGTACGGAATGGAATATTGCCGCGCAGACCATCGATGCTGATTTTATTCCCATCTGCGAGTTTTAGCCATAAATGTCCATTGATATATTTTTTCGGGTTACTCACTTTCGGGTCAGCCTCCATTTTTCGGCGCATTCCGTCGAAAGTATTCTCGCCGTCGTATTGATAAGATGTTATTTGGAAAAGTCCAGGGAAATAAACAAGGTCGAATCGGATGATTTCTGCATCGGTAGGGGCAATGACTTCCTGACCTTCTTCTGCTCCAATGATAAGAGTTCCATAACTGACCTCGGAACCCAGTGAATCTTGAGGACGGAGGAGAATATTGTTGCCTGCCTTCTCTCCTTTGATTGGCCAAAGAAAAACGTTAGGAGTCTGTGCACTGCCCACGAATGGGATGAAAAGTAAAAAGATGAGTGTAGCAAATCTTGTTGAATCAATGAGATTTTTCATACTTTTGAAATTTTATTTTTGGTTGATAAATTCGTAATTCGTCACCCCATTTTCTTGCATCAGCTTTTTGATGCGGTTGATATGCTCTTGGGAAACGCCTCGGCAGACATTCACGCGCACGTGGTGGTCTTTGCGGATGGCGACCTCTTCAAGTTGCCAGCCAATGTTCCACACTTGTGATGACGACCACGAGGTGAAGGTGTAATTCTTCCAACTAAATCCTTCGTTAATTCCCTCTCTTGTCCAGATGGAAGATTTGGTTTTGCTGTCTTTCGGCGGTTTTCCTGTCAGCAGAATTGTCAGTTCGGGGTTGATGTTGCCCTTCACGTCGGCGGGAACTTGTACGGGTGTGGTGGTGAGATATACCCAACTGTGATTTTTCCCGTGCTCTATTTCCATTTTTTTCAGTGCTGAGGCTGGCAACTTCGGCAGAAAGTGGATGTCGAGTTGTTGGCCGTCGAGCATTACGGTGGAAGTTTTTACGGGAAACGCATAGCCGTAGACATTGGTCGGATGTTCTTCGATAAAAGATTCTTCGCCGTCTTGAATCCAAGTTCCTTCAGTCCAATTAACGATAATTTCGTCTCCACGTGCTATTACATATTTATCTTTGCAGTCTTTGGATACGAAATGAGCCACCAACATCTGCTTTTCTTCGTCAGTCATTAGTTTTGGCGAAAGGACGCGGATGGTGGCATAGGCGATGCCAGAAAGGAAGATGGCACCGACAAGTATGGCGGCCACCTTATAAAAAATAGTAGATTTTTCAGTCTTTGCCGTGATGTTTTCACTTTTCGAGACGGGTGAGTGTCGGGGACGCAGAAGTTCCGCTGTTGTCAGCAGTTCCTCGTAATATTCCCTGCACTCGGCGCACTGGCTGATGTGCTTTTCGCACGCTGCCTTAACATTCGGGGCGACTTCCTTGTCAAAGAGGTCGGCCACTGTGTTTTTGAAATTTTTGCAATCCATAGTTGTTCGTTTTTTTTGAGTTATACAGAATGAGGGGCGCGCATCCCTCGTTTGATTTTCTCTAAACCGTAAGTGAGGCGTGACTTGGCGGTGGTGAGCGGAATGCCGAGGATGTCGGCAATTTCCTGAAAACTCTTGTCGCCGTAGTAGCGCAGTCGGATGACCTCGGCCTGTTCGTCGGGAATCTCCGACAGCAGTCGGTTGATGCGTCGGTACTCCTGTTCAAAGTCCTCGGCTTCGGTGGCAATGGGCTCTGGCTGCGTGTCAAGAGGCACGGTCGGCGTGCGTCTGGCCTCGCGCTGACGGCTCACGCAGAGGTTCGTCAGTGTGCGAAAGATATAGGCCGACAAGTTTTTCACCTCAATATCGTTTTCGCCCAGCCGTTGGTGCAGTTTGACATAGACATCCTGCACGACATCTTCTGCATCGTGAAGGTTTCCCAGTCGGTAGCATGCGTATTGCAGCATTCCGTGTCTTTCTGCCGCCATCAGCCGTTCCGTTTCTTGGGTTTTATGATGAATTTTCAATAATTTCATACCATAGCCTTTTACTTTAATGACGCAAAATTAACGAAAAAGACTTAAATGATTGGATTTTTTTTTAGAAAAAAGCGTCGAAAATACCTAATTATGGGGATTGCAGATGTCGAAAAAAATGCCTATCTTTGCACCCGATAATCAATAGTTGGTAGTTTACGGATTTAAGTTTACGATTTACAGATGAAAAATCAGAAAATATATGAGGCTGACGACAAGATGATTTCGATGATTCGCGACAATTACGACCTGTTGCAGTCGTTGGGAAGTTTCGGCATCAGCCTTGGATTCGGCGATAAGACGGTCAGGGAAACGTGCGAGGACAACCACGTGGACACTTATACGTTTTTGGCGGTGGTGAATTTCACGGCCAACGGCTACGGCGACTTCGCTGCCGACG
>JAGACJ010000117.1 GCA_017614195.1 Paludibacteraceae bacterium | reverse complement strand
TGTTGGCGTCAACTTGCACGGAAGTAGCCTTAGAACGGGCTTCGATGACAGCTTCCAACGTTCCTTTCTCATAATCAGCAGCACCTTGCACGGTTTTCACCAGATTGGGAATCAGATCCATACGGCGTTGGTAGGCATTCTCCACGTTGGACCAAGCCTTGGAAGATTCCTCGTCCTTTTGGACCATTGTGTTGTAGGGTTTGACAAGCATGGCCGCCAACACGATGACGATGCCAACAATAATCAGAATGGTTTTTAATGCTTTGCTCATTTTTTTATGTTTTTTGTTTGAAATTGTCTCGTTTATTTTGTAGAGACGTTTCATGAAACGTCTCTACAGAGGGATTCTCCGATTCGTTTGTAAATTATATCAACGGCTCCTAAATTTTGCGCTACATACTGCTGGCAGATGTCACAGGTTTGGTCGTAATATTCAGGATTTTGTTCAAATTTTGTCATAATTGTCTCCATTTCGTCTGCTGAAGTCACCGAGAAGGCTCCCTTCAGCGCAACCAGATTCACAGCCTCGTTGAAATGGTCGTAGTGCGGACCGAAGAAGATGGGTTTCCCGTAAACCGCAGCTTCCAGAATGTTGTGCAATCCTGTCTTGAACGCACCGCCGATGTAGGAGACAGTGCTATACTGGTACAGGCGGTTCAAGATACCAATAGTATCAATGATAAAAACCTGGCAATCAACCAGATTATTCTCTTCTTTAGAAGAATACAGCGCGGTTTTATATGCGGCGAATGTTTGTTTCACTTCCGGAGTACGATTAATCTCGTGAGGTGCCACGACCAGTTTATAATCGGGAAAATGCTGCAATAATTGTGCCAGCAGCTGCTCGTCAGGTCCCCAAGTGCTGCCCGCAACGATGACTTTTCGGTCTTGGCGAAATGTCTCCATAAAATCGAAAGGCTCCACTCGGTAAGCAATGGCTTTCACTCGGTCGAAACGGGTATCGCCACAAACGGTAACTTTTTTAACATCAATCGTTTCCAAAAGCTGTTTGGATTTCTCTGTCTGCACAAAAAAGTGCGTGGCCTGTTGCAACTGCTTCGCAAACCAACGCCCGAAAGGTTTGAAGAAATGCTGACTCTCTCTAAAAATCGCGCTTATATAATAATATGGTATAGCCCTTTGATGCAGTTGATGCATAAAGTTATACCAGTATTCGTATTTCACAAAAACGGCCGCCTTTGGTTGCACGATATCGAGGAAACGACGTGCGTTTCGCGGCAAATCGAGCGGCATATAGAAAACATCATCGGATAATTTGTTTTTGATGCCCTGTGTATAACCCGACGGCGAAAAAAAGGTGGTGAGGATTTTGGTTTCAGGTTGTTCCTGCTTGATTTTTTCAATCAACGGTTTGGCTTGTTCATACTCGCCTAAAGATGCGCAATGTATCCACACAGGATTGGTTTTGCCGGAGAAAGCACGTTCCAGTTCTGTGAAAATGTTTTTCCGTCCGCGCACCCACTGCCGCGCCTTTTCGTTGAAAAGTGCCGCCACTCGGATGCCCAGCCCGTAAAACCAAATCCCTATCGTGTATATTGTTTGCATTCTTTTGATTTGCAACGTATGATGTATGACGTATGACTTGTGACGTATGACTTTTGATGTATGACTTGTGTTTTGGGTTGTTCCTTCTTATGAATTATTACTAATTTCGGTATTCTTACATCTTGCGTCACACATCGCACGTCTATCGGTAATAGAATGTCGTTGTCGTTTTCCGCTCATACAACGGGATATTCCACCCCGCTTTGAATCCAACCAAGCCGCTGAACTTGTACGGCATATCGGCAGTGGGTCCTTCGAAGAAAATATAGTTGCGGTTCGGTCGGGTCCACATCTCATGAAACTCAACCCCGATGAAAAAGTTCAACATACGGTTTTTGCGTACGAACTGATAGCCTACAAACTGGTTGAGTGCAAAACCGCCCGAACGGCGATCGTATCCTTTGGCATAGTCGTCATCCAACTGGGGATATTGTTTGCTAAAGTCATCAAGTCGCAACCGATGGCTGAAATAGCCTCCGCCAATCCGCAACCAGATACCAGAATTTTTCCATCGATCCACAGGGATGATTTTCCCGAAATCGGCTTGGACAGTCCAATACCGGCCTTCAGCTCGAATACCGCCCTGCGATACCAGCCCGTTGCCGTCAATAACAATGCCTTCTTCGTTGGCTAATGTGCCGTTGAAAAAGTTCGGATCGCGCATGTTCGCATTGAACATATAGTCGAAATGGAAACCGACCGTCCAATTCGACTTCGACTTGAAAGTGAAGCCCGGTCCCACGGCGAAATTGTTCTTGAACATCGTGCGCAAATTGCCAAACGGAAAATGGTAGGCCATGTGCGCGTCCAACCAAATCATCGGCGCGGCAGTATCCACATAGTCTTTGCTGGAAAAATCCGTCTGATAAACTGGCTTGCTCCGCTGCGCATTGACGTTTTCCGGCACAGCAAAAATCATTACTGCTGCCAAAAAGAGAAAAAGATGCAGCAGGCGACAACCTGCCACATCTTTTCCAGTATATATGTTACTTAAAGACATGGTCATTATCAATAGTTAACAGCCAATAGCTAAAAGCTAAAAGCCAAAAGCTAGTTGGTGCGGCCCGGATAGAC
>JAGACJ010000116.1 GCA_017614195.1 Paludibacteraceae bacterium | reverse complement strand
GCGCGGGCTCCACATGGCGGCTCCTTTCGAGCGGTTTAACATGCGGAATTGAATGGAGGTGTAATCGGTAACGATGCCAGTTTTACCACCCAGCGCGTCAATTTCACGAACAATCTGCCCTTTGGCGATGCCGCCGATAGCAGGGTTGCAACTCATTTGCGCAATCTTGTTCATGTCCATGGTGATCAACAAAGTGCGCGATCCCATGGTAGCAGCGGCTGACGCTGCCTCGCAACCGGCATGGCCGGCACCTACTACGATAACGTCGTAATCGAATCTCATTTTGAAATGGGTTTTTCTAACATGGCCAGGGCGGCATCTTCTTGGCGGGTCATTTCTGCTTTGTCTTTTGGATTTTTGTCTTTGAATCCGCAAAGGTGCAGAATGCCGTGTATGATGATGCGTTCCAATTCTTCGATGAAATCGGTATGAAATTCTTCCGAATTACTTTTTACCGTATCGACCGAAACAAAGATGTCGCCCGACAATTTGTCGCCCTCGCAATAGTCGAAGGTGATGATGTCGGTATAATAATCGTGCTGCAAGTACTGTTGGTTCACTTGCAGTATATATGGGTCAGAGCAAAAGATATATGCGATTTCACCGATAGTTTTGCCATGAGAAGCTGCAACTTGTTTGATCCAGGCCGAGGTGCGTCGGGTACAGATTTTGGGCTTGGTGGTGTCTTCGGTATGATAACTAATCATAAATTATTGATATATGTATGTTTAACAAATGTTTAAGCAAAAAACGCATAGGCAATGAAGATGGCTGCAATCACGCCAGCCAAATCGGCCAACAGCCCGGCACCGATGGCATAACGGGTATTCTTAATTCCTACTGATCCAAAGTAAAGTGCAACAATGTAGAAGGTGGTGTCGGCGGCACCTTGGAACAGGCAGGTCAGCCGACCGACGAACGAATCTGCTCCGTAGGTTTTCATGGCTTCGACCATCATGGCCTTGGCGCCGCTTCCGCTCAGCGGCTTCATAAATGCGGTGGGCAGTGCGTCAATAAACTCGGTTTTATCGGTAAAAATACCGATACAGGCTTTGAGTCCGTCAATCAGAAGATCCATAGCTCCGCTTGCCCGGAACACTCCAATCCCGACCAGCATGGCCACCATGTAGGGGATGATTTTGATACAGGTGGTGAACCCTTCCTTGGCCCCGTCGATGAAGTCGTTGAAGACATTGCGTTTTTTGATCAGTCCTCCTACAATAAATCCGACTATAATACTGAATAACAACACGTTACTGGCTATTGTTGAGAAGGTTTTCATGGCTTCCTGTTCCAATCCGGCCACATACCAGACGAGAAGCCCGATGGCGGCGGTTATACCGATAATCCACGATAAAAAGGTCACATTCAGCATATTGAGCCGTTGCCGTATGCCGACGTATAAAATTGCAAATAGGGTGGATACGTAGGTAGCGATGAGCAGTGGGATAAAGATGTCGGTGGGGTTGGCTGCGCCCATAATTGAGCGTTGTGCCATGATGGCCACTGGTATTAGTGTCAGCCCCGAAGTGTTCAGCGCCAGAAACATGATTTGTGCGTTGGACGCGGTCTCTTTGTTGGGGTTGAGCTCTTGCAAACTGTTCATAGCCTTGAGTCCCAGCGGAGTAGCGGCGTTGTCGAGCCCCAGCATGTTGGCGGCAAAGTTCATCAGCAGTTGTCCGTGTGCGGGGTGGTCTTTGGGTATTTCCGGAAACAGTTTCGAGAAAAACGGGCCGATGATTTTCGACAGTACGCGTACGGCGCCGGCTTTTTCGCCGATGTTCATGATGCCCAACCACAGGGTCATCACGCCTACCAGCGGCAAGGCGATTTTCATGACAGAAAACTCGCCCATTTCAAACGTGCTGTCAACGATGCGGGCAAAAACGTCGTAGTCCTGAAAGCAGATCAGTTGCACCAGTGCGGCGACAAACGCAATTACAAAAAATGCAATCCAAATGTAATTGAGTACCATGAGTTATAACAATTTGACTGCAAAGGTATTAAAAACCAAGCGATTTGAGGAGCACTGACAGCAAGAAAATGTTAAAATGCGTAAAATTTCATTTTTCTATATATTATGTGTACGAACACAACAAAATCAAAAACAATGTTAAAATCGAATTCAAGATATTGCATAGTTAATTTTTTTGCTATTCCTTTGCACTCGCAAAATCAACGCAATCGTATGTTTCTCGAAGTTGCAGAGCTTTCTGTGTCATCGAGTAGTGTGTGATTAATTTGAATTTGTAAAACCTAATTTAACTAAAAAAAGATGACGAATATTCTTACAGTGGAGCCTTGTCAGTCGCTCTGCAATTTACCAAGCGGATTTATTTTATCTCACGTTTCGTGGGCGACCTTCTGGTTGTTCACGTTGGGGATTTTTGTCGTCTTCAATTTGACAGTCTTTTTGTGGTTCAGGCACACAGACAGTAGTGGTGCTGACGCACCACCTGAACAGCGACGGTTGCAAAAGTATGACGAAACAGTCGTGGAAACCGACTCCGAAATAGAAAACTTGATTTAATCCATCTTTTAATTCTAATTCTTTTATTATGAGACTGATACTCAAAGTATCTTTGGCAACCGGTTCCCTTTTGGGAATCGGTTCTGCCCAAGCGTTCGCCCAAGGAAACGGCGTCGCTGCATTGCAAAGAGCCAATGCCGAAATCCAATCGTATGTTGAACCGATTACCAGTTTGTTTTATGTGGTTTGCGCCATTGTCGGGTTTATCGGGGCCATCAAGGTGTATAGCAAATGGTCATCAGGTAGCCCCGATACCACCAAAACCGCGGCTTCGTGGTTTGGCGCTTGTGTTTTTGCTGTAGTGGCAGTTACTGCGATTCGCGCGTTTTTCTTAGGATGATGAGCGATTTTGTAGTAAACAAGGGCGTTGGTAAATCTGTGGAAGTCAAAGGAATACGAGCACAATATGTCATCTTTTTGGCAATTGGTGCAGTGGTAGCTTTCGCAAGTTTCTTTATCGCTTCTTTCCTCTTCGGGCAATGGGTGGCTTTAACGGTAGGGGTTACCGTTGGTGTCATTGCGTTAGGCGGAGTTTGGTCTTTGAATGCCAAATTCGGCGAACACGGGCTTTTGCAATGGATGGCGCACCGTCATTTGCCAGTGAGGTTGGCCAATAATCGTCGCATCTGTAAAATGCTTTTGTCATGCAAATGAAAGCCGGTGCCATTGAAGATTGTCTGCCTTTACTCTGTTGGGATAACGGTTGCATGATTAGCAAATTCGGTGACATTACTGTAGGCTATGAATTGTCGTTGCCCGAGGTGTTTTCATTGGGTACCGAAGATTATGAGCAACTGCATGGTACATGGGTGCGTGCCTTGCGTACTTTGCCTGATGAAACGGTGGTGCATAAACAAGATGTTTTTGTCCGCAGACTGGTTGGGAATGAAGGCGGAGCACCCCGGTCGTTCTTGCAGCAAGCGTCAGACACGCATTTTGACGGAAGATCCTTCTTGGATCATCGTTGCTGGCTGTTTTTGACGAAATCATCGAAGAAAACGCTGCAGGTTAACAGCCTAACTTCTGCGATTTGTCGGGCGCGGATTGTTCCCGAAAGTACTTTGGACGAATCGATCCAACGAGATTTTTTGGATGCGGCCGGACGGTTTGTCAAAATATTGTCCGATCAAGGCATTTCGCTTCATCGGCTTACTGCCGATGAATGGGTGGGGACTCCTGAATGTGCAGGATTGGCAGAACAGTACATTTCGCTCGATTATTCCGACAAGATTTGTCTGCAAGACTTGCATATTGAAGGCAAAGATCTGATGGTCGGCGACCGATATGTGAGCGTGTTTGCCTTGTCGGAACTCGATGATTTGCCCAATGTTGTGCGCAACTACGAACGGCATCCTAAACTTTCGGCTGACAACACTTGTCTGCCAGTCGGCTCTGCCTTTCCGCTATGCATGGATTTGCCTTTCCCACACATATACAACCAGTATTTCTTTTTAGACGATCACAAAGAGACTTTGGCGCGCATTGAAAAACGCGGTCGAGAACAAGAATCCCTCTCCCGAATTTCGCGCGAAAATGCTGTGAATAAGGCCTTTAATGATCAATATCTGAATGAGGCGGTCATGTATGGCAGGCGTTCTGTGCGTTGTGCGGTCAATGTGTTGGTTTGGGACGAAAATTATGCGCGGCTGTTACGAAAAAACAGCCGGTTGGGTGCTTGCCTAGCGCACCTCGATTGTACTGCGCATAAAGTTGAGTACGTTGTGCCACAAGTTTTTTGGGCAGGTATTCCCGGCGCAGCTGCGCAGTATCCGTCAGATATGACGTTTCTTACCTTTTTGGAGCAGGCTTGCTGCTGGATTAACCTCGAGTCTGTGCCACAGTCGCATACAAATGGTGGTGGAGTACGCTTGTGCGACCGGATTTTTGGAGTACCCTTGCAGATTGACTTGTCGGATTATCCGCGAGAAAAGGGCTGGATAGACAATCGGAACAAGTTTATTCTAGGCCCGTCTGGCTCTGGAAAATCCTTCTTCACCAATCATATTTTGCGTCAGTATTATGAACAAGGGGCTCACATCGTTATCGTCGATGTGGGCGACAGTTACCAGGGACTATGTCGCATGATCAATGAGGAAAGCCATGGACAAGACGGTATTTATTACACCTATACCGAAGAGCATCCGATTGCATTCAATCCTTTTTATGCCAAAACGGCAGAATACAGTATAGAGAAAAAGGAGCAGTTAGCGTCATTGGTTTTTTGTCTTTGGAAAAACGAGAATGAGTTGGTCACCAAAGCCGAGGAGACGCATATTGCCACAGCCCTTAACGGTTATCTGAAATTGGTGTCAGAAGGCCACGAAAAGGCTGGTTTCACCGAGTTTTACAACTATCTGGACGGACCTTTTAGGAAGCAGTTGGAAACGATGGCTGTAAGACGCGAAAACTTTGATGTTGACAACTTGTTGCAGGTACTTCGTCCATATTCCAAAGGCGGTATGTACGACTACTTGCTCAATGCCGAAACAAATGTGGATCTTAACGGCAACCGCCTGATTGTTTTCGAAATAGACAATATCAAGGATCACAAGACATTGTTCCCTGTCGTAACACTGATCTTGATGGATACGTTCATCACTAAAATGCGTCATCCCGCACTGGCGGGCCAACGAAAGATGATATTGCTTGAAGAGGCGTGGAAGGCAATTTCAAAGTCAGGAACTGCCGAATTCATCAAGTATTTGTACAAAACGGTCCGCAAGCATTTTGGCGAAGCCATTGTAGTGACTCAAGACATCGAGGATTTGGTAGGCAACGATATTGTGAAAAACGCCATCATTGCCAACGCTGATTGCAAGATTTTGCTTGACCAGCGCAAGTATGCCTCGCGTTTCGACGAAATACAGCAAGTGCTGGCGCTTTCAGAAAAAGAAAAGAGTTTGGCGCTGTCGGTCAATCGCGACCTTAAAACCACAGGGCGCCCGCCGTACAAAGAAGTGTTCGTGTCGTTGAACGGCAATCACACGGCTGTTTATGGCGTCGAAGTTTCGCCCGAAGAATATTTGTGTTACACTACAGAAAAAAAAGAAAAGGCGAAGGTTCTCGAGGCGGCCGAGTCTGCGGGTTCGATGAGTGCCGGAATCATCCAATATCTTAATCAACAAAAAGTATCATGAAGAAAATAATCTTTTTCATCTTATGCAGTTTGTCGTTAACGCGAGTGTTGGCGCAAACAGTGGTCACTGACCCGACTTCGGTAGCTCAGCGGGTGTCGATTTTTCTCGAAGAAATGGAAGAAGCTGTGTCGAGTCGTCTCGAATTAATCGAACAAGTAGAAAACACGCGCAAGACATACGAACTGAGTGTCCAGGCTGCAGAGAAATTGCGCGAAGTCAGCGAATTCATCAAGACGTCGGCGGTGGCGTGCGACATTGTAAGCCAAGGGACGTCTGTCACGAACAAGATCTTATCGTACAAGCAGCAATTGAGCGAAATGCATTCATTGTCGGAAGAAGAGCGTTACTCGGTTTATTGTACGCTGATAGAAATGGGCAAACATGTGGCAGACAAAGTCAAAGAGGGTATGGAAATGACGCAATCGAAAGAAAACGGAGGCGAATTTACCGACTACGAGCGTTTGCAGATGCTCAAAGACGTCAGAGAAGAGCTCGAATGGCTCAATTCATCGGTCGAGACGTTGTTTACGCGTTGCGTAAAGGAAAATGCATTTCAAGACTTGAGTGCGGAGTTAAACAGTTTGTTAGTAAACTCAATGACATTTTCTTTCAAGTAAGTGGCCATGGAAGATATATCATTGTCAATTGTCAACCGTTTTGGAACGGCTTTGACCGAAGGGTTAGGGCGTATCCAATCCTTGGCGAATTCATACGCCGGGGTATTGACATCGTCGGCCCAATTGATTTGCGGAATCTTAGCGTTCTTGTACATCGGTTCCAAGTTGTGGAAATCTTGGGCCAAGGGAGAACCGATTGATTTTTATGCGATGTTACGTCCGTTTGCCGTGGGCTTGTTAATTGTATTTTTCAACGGTTTCACCTACTGTTTGGATGCGTTGGTATCACCTGTCGAAGCGGCTACCGTCTATGTGCACGACAATGCGTGCGAGCGAATCTCTGACAGTCGCTCCGAATACAGCCGATTGCAAAAACAGTTGAGTGACAACAAAGCGGAATATGAGCGCAGTTTGCAAACGGAAAAAGAAAAGTTAAGCGTCTGGCGTACGATTCAGCGAAGTTTGCTGGAAATCGAAGAGCATATCAGTTCATTTACCGAAAACGCGGGAGCTGTGGTGCTCGATTTTGTAGTGGATTTAGGTACAATCCTGATTGAGATTTTCTCTGCTGCCACCGTTTGGTTTTACAAAATTTATGTAATCACCGCCAAAATCGTATTGATTCTGATCGGTCCGTTTTCGCTGGCGCTGTCGTTGATGCCTGGTTTTGAGTCGAACCTCAAGTCGTGGGTGGCACAATATATCAATGTCTCGCTGTACATTCCGATTTGCAATATCATCGGTTTTATCCAAGCCTTGATTGTGACCGAGTGTATGTACGGACCGAGTATCGATAGTTTGCGTACGTTGGCGGCTACCCCGATGTCGGCTGTTGTCGAGAGTCAGATGTCATCGTGTCTGTTGATGAACAATATTTCCGGAATTGTATTGGGCATTATAGCAATCATGCTGTATGCGCATGTGCCGACTTTTGCTAACTGGTTGTTCCGTGGTGACGGTTCTGGCGGCTTGGCGGCAGCATTCTCGGTCGGCACCGGATTGCTATCAACACAAATTGGCAAGATGTTGCCTGGCAAGGGTGGCGAGGAAGGAGCAAGTGCCATTTCGCAAGTTCCGAATATCCAACCGCAGAAAGGAGGAGCTCATGTTTAAGTCATTGCAAGATATGCAACATGCTTTCGCATTGACGCGGGTGTGTTTGATAGCCGTAACGGCATTGAGTTTATGCGTGTCGGTAACTTCGGTCGTGTGTGCGTATCGTTTTGCCGACAAACAACGTCAGAAAATCTATGTGCTTGACGGTGACCAGTCGTTGTTGATGGCCTTGTCGCAGGATGTCAACCAAAACCGAATGGCCGAGGCAAAAGCACATGTAAAGCGGTTTCATGAGTGTTTTTTCACGGTTTCACCAGACAAGGAAGCCATTGAACATACCATGTCGCAGGCGTTGGCATTGGCGGATAATTCTGCTTTTGACCAATATCAGCGGCTCAAGGAAGACGGTTTTTTCGATCGTATTATCGCTTCGGGCATCACATGCGAGGTGCGCATTGACAGCATGGCGGTCGATGACAGCCGCTACCCCTACCAGGTCTGTTGCTTTGGAAAGACTTCGATTGTGCGCTCTTCCAATATTACGTATCGGTATTTGGAAACTACCTGTGAGTTAGTGAATTGCACTCGCTCCGACAATAACCCGCATGGCTTTTTGATCGAAAAGTGGCAGATAGTTGACAATCACGACATTAAAGTAATTGAACGATGAAAACAAATTATAAAGCACAAATAAAACAACTCAAACAGCGCATTCATACGGTTTGTGACGCTGTTTCTGACAATATTAACCAATGGTCTTTGCGTACGCGCAAAACCGTGCTGATTGTCAGCATGGGGGTTGCCGGTCTGTTCCTTTTGACGCATTGGCTGCTTAACGTGAGACGGATGATACAAATGCGTCAAAGCCAGCAAGTTGCTGAGGCCATACGGCAAGTTGATGAAAGCGTGAAGCGGGAACAATTCAGAATTGACAAAATCAATGCTCCATTGAGTGCGCAAGACTCGGCGAGTTTGCAGTGGCTGTATTCGATTAACGAACAATTGGAAAAGGAGGAGCAACCATGAATCCCAAGCAGAAACTTTTTCATGTGTCTTCTGTAATGGGGGTCGTAGTCCTTGCCGTTTGCTTCAAGGTGTTGGGTGGTGGTGGCGGCATAGTCGACAATACGCCTGTCGACGGCATGAATACCGAGTTGCCCGAAGCAAGTCATGCCGAAATCGCTTCCAAAAAGACTTCTGCGATGGAGCGAATGCAGCGTCAGGAGCAGTTGGAGGCACGGAAAGAGCGCTTACAGTCCGATTCTTTTGATTGGTGGATTAGCTCCGAAGAAGCTGATGTTCCCACTCTTCAGGATCAGCCTGTTCAAGTGCAGCAAAAGGTTGTCTCCGGGACGGAGAAAAAAAACGAAAATATTCATTTTAACGAGATAAAATCGACCAAAAATCCAACATCGGGACAGGTATGCGCCAACAACACTCGAGAGCAAGCAAAGGCAATCGTGCGCGAAAAACGCCGTGCCTTGGAAAAACGTTTTGGCATTCAATTGCCGGATGAGGAGGAGGCAAGTGAGGTTGTTCCTGTATCTCCTGTGATGTCAGCCAATCAAGTAGCTGAAAACCCAGTGACGGTGCAAAAGCCCAAACTGTCGGGATTTCATGATTTGGATGATGCGCAGGAGTCCGATGATGGTGAAATCAAGGCGGTTGTTCATGGCGATCAAATGAATCTGGCTGCAGGCGCGATGGTCAAAATGCGTTTATTGGAGCCTGTGCAGACGACGTATGGGGTGATTCCGGCCAACAGTTTCCTGTACGGCGTTTTGTCGTTTGCCGAAAATCGGGCGATGATCAGAACCGAGAACATTCAAACGGCAGGGAAAGTAATTCCGTTTAAAGCCTCGATTTATGACCGCGACGGATTCGAGGGGATTTACGTCCCCGACAATATTACCAGTACAGTAAAGAAGGATGCCGTTGGTCAGTCGCTGTCTGCAAGCGATATCAATGTGGCGACCCCGATGGGGGTGGTCAACACGACGGCAAGGGCGGTGACCCAGGCTGTAAAGTCGGCGGCCCAATCGGCGGTTCGCGAGCCGAAAATATCGATTTCATCTAATTATTCCATCTTAATTAAAAGGCAAAAATGAAACGCATAATTAGTTTATATGTTCTTTTCATAACCTCTTTATGGTCGGTGTCGGGTGCCGAGTTGCTGCTCAATGAGCGGCAGCAGGTATTGCTGAAATTTCCGTCGGCCATCCGCTATGCCGATTTTGGCAATGGCGACATTACCGGCAAGATTTTGCAGACCAAACGGGTACTGCGTGTGAAAGGTAAGTTTGCCCATTTTGGTGTTACAAGTTTGTCGGTCATCACCGCTGACGGACAATATTATGAATTTTTGGTCCGTTATGCCGACACGTTGCCTTATTTGGCATGGGATGCCCAAATGGGGCGGATACCTGCTGATACTTTGTGGGTCGGAAGCGGAAAAACCACCCATTTGATCGCAACTCAGCCAGTCGCTGACTATGTGCTTGGCAACGACACTTTGATCGCAATGCAAGACAAACAAATTGACAACATGATCAAGGTCAAAGCGTTAGAACCATTTGTCGCCCCATCTTCATTGTCGCTTGTCGATGCGACCGACAGTGTTTATTGTTTTGTGGCGCTTTTCGACGATACCCGCCAGGAACTGACACGCCGGTTGGGCTCTTCAGAACCGGTTTGTGCTTTGTTCAATGACCGCGACTTAAACGAGACGGAGTTTGACAAGTTATCGCACGATGTCAGTGTTCAGAAAAACTTTCTGTCGAATTTGGGTACTTATCAACATAAAATGGAGTTTTCATTGACGGGAATTTTCAGTTATAATGATCTGATATTCTTTAAGCTCCATTTGCACAATGCGTCACAAATCGATTATGCGGTCGATTTTGTGAAGATGTATATCCGAGACCGTAAGTCTGGCAAAAAAGTAGCCGTTCAGGAAGAGGAACTGACCCCGTTGTTCACTTATTGTGCACAAGAAAGCGGCTGTGATTTATTGCAGGGCGACGAAAGTGTTGATTTGATCTTGTGTTTCAGAAGGTTTACCCTTCCCGAGAAAAGGGGGTTGTATTTTGAAATGTTCGAGCGCAACGGTGGGCGTCACCTACGTTTCCAAATCACCTCAAAATCGCTGTTGAAATCACGTAAAATTTCACTAAACAATCATCAATAACATTTACAAATGAAAAAGAAATTAATTTTATTGTCTGGTGTTTTGCTGTTGGCCTCCAGCCCTTCATTTGCCGACAGCCAACTCACCCATGCAGCCGGCATCCACTCCGTGCAAGTGCACGGAGGATGCTCGGTAGGCAATACTTGGGACGCCGGTCTTGATTATCAGTACAGATTCCACAAGAATTGGGCGTTGGATATTCCCGTCGATTATGAGTGGGGCACATTTAATCGCTCTGATTTTGGAGGTTTCAGGCTGTCTCCTGGAGCCGAGACATCGGTATGGCAGATTTGTTCGTGGCTCTACCTCAATCTCAACGCTCGAATGGTTCTGGGGTATGATATCTGGAAGAATCCTGATATGCAGGCTGTCGATAAGGGATTTGCCCTCGGTGCCTCTGCCGGTTTTAATCTCGAGTTTTTTGCCATTCCCGAGTTGTCTGTTACTTTGGCCGCCAGCCAGTCATGGAAATACACTTGGCTGACGAGTGGTCCGTATAATTATTTTTCGCCGCTTTTTACAGTGGGATTTAAATACAATATCCGATGAAAACGAAATTTTTTACATTCATATTCCTTTTTTTGGCAGCCGTACCTATGTGGGCCTATCGCGACTTCATGGATGTGAAGAATGTTGCCAAGACCCAAACCACCGGTGAAATACTGCAGTCTGGAGGCAATCATACCAATGATTACATTCGGGTGTCCGCTACCGAAATTGCTCCAAAAACAGCAGCTGTAAAGCTGTATTTTGGTACTACCTTGCAATGGTCGAATGCCCGACATAAAGACGGGGCATACTGGTATGCCTTTTCGTTTGGTGTCTTCGAGTTGGAGTATACCCTATATTACCGGTATAATGGTGGAAATTGGATTCAGTACAAGACAGTGTCTAAAGAGATTAAATCTATTGACCGGACACTGCCCACCCAGTACGAATGTACCGCCGGAAAGGTCTTTTCTACCTTCAACGAATTGACGTATAATGCGGCGTTTTCCGAAGATTTCAAACTTGATAAGGGATTCCAGGCCGGGACGTATGAATTCAAGGTTAAATTTGTCACGTATGCGTCAACCAAATCCCCAGTTTCGAATATAGTGGATGGCTCTCACTATGAAGATGGTTCCATTTCATTGTCCTCTTCAAAAAAGGCGATGGACTATGTCGGGAAAGTGCACTATACGACCGAATCCGCTTCTGCTAACGGAATCAAGGCCAAAATGTTGTGTATCAATTCTGACAGGGCTATCATCAATGGAAACCTTGGTGTTAACCCTTTAAGCGATGACAATTACTATCTGGTCTATAACCACCCCGATGCCGAGTTCGACTTGTCGCTACTTAAGGTCAATGTGCCTGCCGATACCATTTTAAACAATTACCGTTACTACGGTTATGTCAACTTCTTGGTGGGTATGGGTGTAACCTCCTCATTGCCGACGACAAGCAATGTTCCGATTGTAAAGCTTGTTGAAGACCCCAAGATCGATGAATACGTAAGTCAACGTGTCTATCAGTCGATGATTACGAGTCCCGGATTTTCTCCTGTCTGGTCAAGGCCGCAGAATCTGTTGCTGCAGACGATGAATTCAAGCGCGACACGCTTTAATGACGTTGCTATTACCAAGTTATCGGACTTGGCGAATTTGTTCGATTGTTGGTTTAACCGAACCTATCATGTGCGCGACTTGCAATTTGCCGTTGCTAATGGCAGCTTGCCCCAAAATAACGAGATGTTCAAGATATGGGCGAAGTTGCATTACGACAAACAGGAATCTTTGCCCGACTGCTTGGTTGGCATGGGTATATGTCATCAGTACAATCTATCGCAGTATAGACAAATGTTTGGCAGCAATACCAATGCTCCGTATGATTTTCCGTCGCAGAATACATTGACTTTCAAACTTTTACCGCAGGCCTCCTTTCCTTCATTGGAAAGCTTCGAAAAGCAGGAGCACCGGATTTGTGTGTCGGATGGGCTCAAAATTGCCGAACTGACCGAGAGTGACATCATTCATTTGCATGGGAAGAGCATTGATTGTGAGAGTTATTCGCTCTCGTATTACCAGCCCGAATATTCATGGGAAATGTCAACCGACGGCAGCACATGGGAGGAGATCGCATCCGATAACCGTTATCGGCTGTATCGCGAAAATCTGTCGTTTTATCCCGTTATGGATACTAAAAAAGATTTGTTGCTCAACGCTTCGATTTTGAAAGGCAAGCAAGTGCTCTATTTCAGACAACGGGCCGTCCTTAAGGCGTTTTCCTCTAAAAATTACAGCGACTTATATCGCCATTATGACGAAGAAAGCGGTTTGTATTATATCGTAGTAGAGTCGAATGATTACCAAACTTATCGGCCAAACCCGGCGGCACTGAAAGAAAACTTCGTTTTCATCGGTGATTTTGAACCCAATTTGTCGTTGTGTTATGGCGAATCTCCAGCCAATACATTTATCCAATTCGGATTGAAAAGTGATGAAAACTTAAGTGCCGAAGATGTGCAACAGCTGGAAACCATTGCAGACTATCGTGTATGGCGTCTGGCCGACGACGCCGATGAGGTGGTCGAGCAAGTGAGCGACCGGGCCACGTATAGTGTGCCGTTCCACTTGGGTCAGACTTCGCGTTATCGTGCTGTGATTGCTTTTTGTCACGACAGTTTATATCAAGACGTGAACTGGGTCTCGTCGCCGCTCGAAACCCTGTCGGTTGGACAAATTTTGTCCGAAAACGCTCAGATTGTACGGCGCGACTCGCTTAATTCGACGGTAACGATGATGTGTCTGCGTGGCGTTGCTCCACGCATCGCTTTAGACGGTGAAAAGCGTGGTTTTCGATATGAATGTAGGACCGAGGACACCGAATGGACCGAGTTTACAGAGCCGGCGCTGTATGCGACAACCCTTGCTACTGCGCCGACGGCAGGAATGCGGCAGTTCTTTGTACGCAAGCGTAATGCCATGGGCTGTTATTCAGACAGTCTGCGGTTAGTCGTGAATTATTTTGATGGTATTACCGACAATCATATCCGGTTCAAAGACGCTCCTACAAGTGATACACTCTATATCTCGATGGGCGCGGCATTTCCAGAGATTCACGGCAACCTTGTTTCCGGGGGGTATGGTATTCCTACGGTTTCGAACGATTATTCCTACACTTATCAATGGATTCACCGCGTAGGAGAACAGTGGCAGGTAATTGATCATGCGCGGATAACCGACGATGGTTCGGTAAGTGTGACATCATCGACGCCATACGTCTCCTTATCAAATTACACACATAATGGTTCCGACTGTGCCTATATCGCCCGTGTAGTTTATTCGCGCAGTGCCATGAACTTGCTGACACAAGTGGTAGATACGTCCAATGTGCTGTGTGTTAAGGTAGAACCGTCACTCGTGATAGAGGATTTACAAGTGTATGACGGACTTTGTGCCGGTGAGGACGTGGTTATCCGTATGAAATCGACGATTGATAACGACAGGTATGTCTACCGGTACTCGTTGTCGGGTAGCGAACAGGTTACAGAGTCGGCCGTTTTACCCGATGGAACCTATCAAATATTGATAAAATCTCCGAAACGTGACTTCTCTGTTTATTTGTATCGCGAAAACCTACTTTCGGGTAGTCGTAGCGATGTGCAGGAAATACCCATTGAGGTAAAATCGCTTGATGTGGATTTTGCCATCAACGTTGAGGGAGTCTTGCGTATGCGAAATGAAAACCGCATAGATGTCAATGCTGGAGAGCGTGTCCAGTTAGTCAATTTGACTTATGGTGCTAACCGTTTCGAATGGGTATTGCAAGTGCAGCAGAACGAATTTGGTGAAGACACCTATGCAGCCCGCTCCGAACGCCATGATCCGGTATGTTATCTGTACAACCCAGGCAATCATCGCTTTTTACTGACTGCTACCAACGAGGCGGGTTGCAGTGTCACCGTTTCTGCCGACAATGTTTATGTGTCTGGGGGTGCTTCGTTGCGCCGAAGTTTCTTTGTTGAGGAAGAGCAAGAAGACTTTTGGCATCCATTAGGTTCGTGCGATGAAATCGCTGTTTTCCCAACATTATTACAGCATAACCAGCAGTCTGTGCTGCATTGTAAGGCTAACCTTGACGATTATACCGTAATGCTTTTCAATGTTGCGGGGCAGCCGGTACTTGAAAAGCGACATTGCACTGGCGACATAACGGTTGATTGCAGTGGCTTGTCAGCAGGCCTGTATCTACTTTTAGCTAATGGTAAACAATTCAAAATCATCATCCGATAAAACTATGAAGACAAAGATGTTTATTTACAACAAGTTGGTTGTCAATTGCTTATTCGTAATTATTTTGGGTCTTTCCGCCTGTGAGAGCCGCAAAGACATTTTTGAGTTACGCAACCAGACCCCTGCACTCTATTTGTCAAAAACATTGGATTTCAGTGCTGCGCAAACAGAGATTTATGATACCATTCGCTATGGCGAAACGCTCATTTTGTATTACCATGTCGAAGATGATTTTTATGGAGATAGCGAGTTGAGTTATGACTGCAGTGATTTGTCGGGTTCGACAGGTGGTGCTAACGATACCTTAAGAAACGGTCCGGCAAACGTGGTGTTTTTTGACGGTTCTGACCGCGTGCGCATCGTTAACCGCAATGCTCCCTTTGTGATGGGCGGTCTTGAATATACCGACATCATATTCACGTATTTCGATTATTACAAAAAAGTACGGCAGGCCAAAGTGCATCTGACGATTCGCTCAAACGAGCCTGCCATACCCGTAATCGAACTCATTCCTCTAACCGAAAACGGGGCGGATCCTCGATATGAATATACCATCTCGGCAAAGCAGTCCTATGACCCGGATGGCGACGACATCGTTGCCTACGAGTATTTGATTGACGGCAAGGTGCACGGATTGTACAACGGCTATGGTTATGAGAATTTTTATGATCGGGTAGGTCCCGGGCAGGCGGGTTCTGACGGCACGTATGTCTATGCCACTGCACTGACCGAAATCAAACATGCGTTCCAAACCGATGGTTATCACGTGATTAGGGTTCGTTGTAAGGACGCAGTCGGTTTGTGGAGCGAATGGCAGGTCTTGGAAATTGACATTTAACTTTGCTGATCTTCGTTTTAATGCTCTAAACAATTGATAGTGTGATTGTTAAACAACAATTTAGCGATTGATTTTGCAGATCCCGAAGCGTCGGGGGTTGGAGAGCCGTACAAAGTTTGTGCGGCTCTCTTTTTGTTTCATTTTAACGGATTAAAATGATTATTTGGCTAACCACGCCTCGGGGTCCTGAAGGGTGCGGTCGTTCCAAACCTGAAAGTAGAGTTCGGTCTTGTTGTCTTCGGTATCGGTATAGATGCGGCCGATGGTTTGTTTGGCTGTCACTTTTTCGCCCACTTTGACATTTACCTTGATGAGGTTGGCATACACCGTACGGTAAATTCCGTGCTTGATGATGACCGCATTGTTGCTGCCTGGGATGGCGAATGTCTGGGTCACTTCGCCATCGAACACGGCGCGGGCGTTGCTGCCCTTGGGGCATTGGATATAGATGCCTTTGTTGTTGGTCGTAACGTGCTGCAGGACGGGGTGCGGATGAATGCCGTAATGGCCAGTGATAAGCCCTTTTTCGACGGGCCATGGCAGCCGGCCCTTGTTTTGGGCGAAATTACCGGATACCAGTTTTTCCTCTTTGGTCATCTGGTAGGCCGGTTGCGTGGTGCCTTGCGGTTGTTTTGTATTGTTTTTGCCAGAAGCCTGTTGTTTCTTTTTAGCAGCTTCGGCCTGTTTGCGGGCCTCCTCAGCGATTTTCTTCTCGATTTGGGAGTTCAGATTGTCGGCAATCTTTTGTTGCTTCTTAAGCGTCGCTTTCAGGTCCTTTTCTTTTTTCTTGAGGTTGGTTACCAGCTTGGTCTGTTTGTCTTTCTTGTCTTCCAGATTCTTGCTTTCTCGCTTTTTCTCGCTAAGCGACTGCATACGATTGGTGCGCACCTGCTCGGTTTCGGCGATTTTATCGTCCAAATCCTTTTTTACCCGTTCAATTTCCTGCATCTTGTCGGAGCAGTGCGAGGCATATTGTTTCACATAGCGGTATCGGCGCAAGATTTCGTCTAGGCGGCTCGACGACAAGATGAACATCAGGTTTTCGTAACGGCTCTTTTTGTAATATGAGTGGTACATCAGTTTGGCGTATTCGGCCTTCAGCGATTCGAGTTTTTGTTTCTTCTCGTTCGTTTCGGTGCGCAAACGCGACAACTTTGTGTTGTAGTTGTCGATTTCGGCGTTCAGCACATTGATCAATTCCTTTTGCTCCTTGATTTCGGCGTTGAGCAGCACCAGTTTGTCTTGCTCCTGCTTGGTGTTTTTTTGGGTTTTGGTCAGCATTTTGCTGGTTGCCTCAAGGTTTTGCATCGCTTTTTGTTTGCGTTTCTTGAGGTCGTTGACTGTTTGTGCCGTTAGCGGCAACGCAATGCACAAACAGAGTAGCAGGAGCAGTTTTTTTCTCATTTCATCAGGCTTTTATACAATGTTTCGAAGCTGACTTTCTTCAAATTCTTGGTCGAAGGGTAAGGCAAGTCAACCGTTTCGTTGTAGGCGATTTTCTCAAAAGTCCAACTCAAGTCAAACAACATCTTGTTGGAGTAGAACTTCAGGTCTTGGGTTTGCGGAAAATTCTGCGCAGCGTCGAACAAGCGGTAGTCCATGGTCAGGTAACCTTGAGGAGTCGTTTGTTTCAAAGCCGTTCTGACCAGTTGTTGCGAGTGGTTGTTGGTAAACTCGAGGCGCGAGTTGTTGTTTTCCGTCCAGAGATAACTGTTGGTGCCGTCAGTGCCAGTCTCGTAAGATTCCAGTCCTTGCTTAAACGGATCGAAATAACGGTTGAAGATGACCGATTCGAGCGCATTTAAACTCACCGGCATGTAGTTTTGCATACTGCTATAAGGTATTTCGCAATAATTGCCGTGATAGCGGTCGATGATTAAGATGCCGTTTTTGTCGCACCAGATGCTGGCGATTTCGATGCCCAGAAACGCCTGCAGCGAAATTTGCATGGCACTGTCGCTGATGGCGCGCAGCGAACCTTTGAGCGTCATCGACGGGTTCGACATCTCGATTTTGAGTTTCCCATTGATGGTTTTCAGGTTATTGTGATATTTTTTCTGCCATTCCACCGTTGTTTTGGAAACGGTTGTCTTGCCAGCGTGACCGATGTTTCTTTGACTTGTCTTGCAGGCTGCCAAGCTGAATATCAGGGTGATTGCGAGCAGCCATTTTACAGATTTATTCCACATACTTCGTTTGATTTATTTTGATTAACAGTTTAGGTGATTTATTGCCCAAATCGAACGACTGCTGCCAACATTTGACGGCGTCTTCGATGCTGTTGAGGAAATACAGGATATCGCCACAATGCTCGATTATTTCGTAGTTTTTGCTTTCTTTATTATCGTACTCCATGGCGCGCTGAATGTAAAAAAACGCCTGGTTGTATTTGCCTTGTTTCATGAGGATGTACGCGTACGTGTCGAGATACGAGGCGTTAAGCGGGTCGCTTTCGACGGTGCGCTGGCTCATGCGTTCGGCGCGGTCAAGCTCCAGGTTGGCGGTGGCAAGGTAATAGGCATAGTTGTTGAGTAACATCAGGTCGTTGGGCGCAATGGCGAGCGCTTTGTTAATGTAGTTGAGCGTGGCGGTGGTGTCGCCTTTTTCCCACGACAGCATACTCAACATGTCATAAACCTCCTTGTTCAACATGGTGGGTTGTGACTCATCCATGTTTTTTTCGGCCTCGATAAAGTATTTGTAGGCTTCTTCGCTGTTGTTGTCCACCACGTAGGTATAGGTACCATTCAGGTAAAAGAACACCGGCGAGTACGGAATCGCTTCGAGCGCGTCCGTCAAAACGCGTCGCACCATGGTGCTGTCTTTCCGGTCAACGGCCAGTTGGTACAGCCTTACCCAGGCATCGGTGTTTTCCGGTTCAAGGTAGGTGGCGGTTCGCAATTCTTCGATGGCCTCGGGCGTGCGTTGCAGATAAATCAGCACATCGGCATACATTTGGTGCGCCTCCGAGTTTTCGGGGTCGGCCTCGACAATGGTTTTGTAGATGTGTTCGATTTTATCTTCGTTGCCGGGTCGGCGAGTGTAAATGCCAACAATTTCTGTCAAAAACTGCTGTTTCATCGACAAATCAAGGTCTTTGGCTGCAAACAGTCTCTGGGCAAATTCGTCGGTTTTTTCGGTATCCCCAATCAAGTTATAGTAGTTGCATATCGATGCGAGTGCCAGCCCGTTGTCGGGTGCTATTTCGAGTGCCTGTTCGTAGTACTTGATGGCTTCTTGCGGATTGTTGAAGTTCATTTCCACTTCGCCTTTCAACACGTATAGTGTGGGGTCAAGCGGTGATTTCTTGATTAACTCATCCATTTCGGACAGGGCCCGTTTTCTATTTCCCAAAAGAACGCAAAGCTGCATTTTCCGGTAGGTGATTTCTTGCGACACTCCCAACAATCGCTGTAGTTGGTCGTACATGTCGAGCGCCTCTTTGTACTTGCCGATGCCTGTGTACAGGATGCACAATTGAGAGATAGGCGCTTCCTTGTCGGGGAAATGTTTGATCGTTTCCTTGTATTGCGTTTCGGCGGCATTGTAATACTCGGCATTGACGAGCATTTTGGCATAAGTAATCTGATAATAGTAATTGTCAGGGTCCAGTTTCGCCGCGCGTTTCAGGTAGTTGAGGCCGCTGTTGAAATTGTTGTTCTCGATTTGGATTTTGCCCAACTCAAAGTTGACAATCGCACTGTTGGGGTAAAGTTCGTAGCAAAAAGTCAGCGGATAAATCGCCGCCTGCAGGTTATCAACGGCTTTGTAACGCATCGCATCAAAGAACAGACTGTCGAACGCAGCCGAGTACGTTTCTTTTTGCGTGCTTTTCTTTTTGGCCGAAATCTGACAAGGCAGCGCCAAGCATAGCGCCACCAACAAGCATCCTAATGTGAGTTGTCGTTTCACTTTTTGCCGGTATGACCGAAACCGCCCTCACCGCGGACCGTTTCGCTTAAAACTTCCACTTCTTCCCATTTGGCCTGTTCGTATCGGGCAATGACCATTTGGCAAATGCGTTCGCCCGGCTCTATTACAAACGGCTCTTGCGACAGGTTTATCAAGATTACACCGATTTCACCGCGATAATCGGCATCGATAGTGCCGGGGGTGTTCAGTACGGTAATCCCTTTTTTGAGCGCCAGGCCGCTGCGAGGGCGGATTTGAGCCTCAAAACCCGCGGGCAGCTCAATGTACAAACCTGTCGGGATGAGCCGGCGTTCCAATGGTTTCAGTTCCACACTCTCGCTTAAAGCCGCGCGCAAGTCCATACCTGCCGACATGTCGGTGGCGTATGTCGGGAGCGGATTGCTTGATTTGTTTACAATCTTAATGGTTGTCATAATTTATACGAATACAAAGTCTAATTGTTTCTTATCCAAGTTGGCACTGCTCACCATTACGCTGACCTTGTCGCCCAACTGGTATTTCTTGCGACTGTGCTCGCCAATGATGCAGTAGTTCTTTTCATCGTAGATGTAATAGTCGTCGTCGAGTTCGCGCAGAGGTACAAGTCCCTCGCATTTGTTGCAGCTGATTTCAACAAACAGTCCCCACTCCGTAACACCCGAAATGACACCGTCGAAGACCTGTCCTTTTTTGTCGGACATAAACTCAACCTGCTTGTACTTGATCGAGGCGCGTTCGGCCGAGGCGGCCAGTTGCTCGCGGTCGGAGCAGTGTTGGCAATATTCTTCGTAGCGGTTTGCGTCAGCGCTTTTGCCGCCCTGTGCATAGTGTGTCAGCAGGCGGTGCACCATCATGTCGGGGTATCGGCGGATGGGTGAGGTAAAGTGGGTGTAATACTCAAATGCCAGCCCGTAGTGACCGATGTTTTCGGTCGTATAAACGGCTTTTGCCATGGCGCGGATAGCGATGGTCGAGATCAGGTTCTCTTCGCTCTTGCCCGAGATTCTGTCGAGCAATCCGTTGATGGCTGACGACACCTCGTTTTTCTTGCCTTCGGTTTTCAGTTTATAGCCGAATTTTGCGATGAATTGCGACAAATCGCGCAATTTATCGGGGTTCGGCTCGTCGTGCACACGATAAACGAATGTGTTTTCGGTTTTCCCGATATGCTCGGCTACTGTGCGGTTGGCCAGCAGCATGAATTCTTCGACCAGTTTGTTCGAGTCTTTCGACTCTTTGAAATATACATCCAGCGGTTTGCCGTTTTCGTCGATTTCGAAACGCACTTCGGTGCGTTCAAAGGCGATGGCGCCGTTTTTGAACCTTTTTTCGCGCAGTATTTTGGCAAGTCGGTCAAGGCCGAGCACCTCATCGGCATAGTCGCCCTGCCCGGTCTCGATGATTTCTTGCGCCTCTTCGTAGGTAAACCGGCGGTTCGAGTGAATCACGGTTTTGGCAATCTGGTATTGTTTGATTTCGGCGTTTTCATCGAGCTGGAAAATGACCGAATAGCAGAGCTTGTCTTCGTCGGGCCGGAGCGAGCATACGCCGTTGCACAATCGTTCGGGCAGCATGGGAATGGTGCGATCTACCAAATAGACCGAAGTGGCGCGGTCGAAGGCCTCGGTGTCGATGAGGTCTTTTTCTTTGACATAGTGCGTTACGTCTGCAATGTGCACTCCGACTTCGACCAGTCCGTTGTCGAGCCGGCGGTACGACAAGGCGTCGTCAAAGTCCTTGGCATCGCGCGGGTCGATGGTGAAGGTGATAACATCGCGGCAATCCACACGCTTCTTGATTTCGGCTGCGGGGATTTCCATCGGGATGCGTTCGGCCTCTTGGGCAATTTCTTCGGGATAGGAGTAGGGCAGTCCGTATTCGGCCAATATAGCATGCATCTCGGTGTTATTTTCACCTACATTGCCCAAAATATCCGTGATTTCACCGAAGGGATTCCGTGCTTTTTCGGGCCAGTCGGTCATTTTGACAATGACCTTTTGCCCGTCTTTTGCGCCGCCAAGTTTGTTCATCGGCACATAGATGTCGTTCGACAGAATGCGGTTGTCAACCACGACAAAGGCCACCCCGTTTTGTATGCTGAGCACGCCGATAAAGTTGGTGCGGTCGCGCTTCAAAATCTCGACCACTTCGCCCTCGAGTTGGCGGCCGCGGTTTTTGGCATAGAGCAGCACCTTGACGCGGTCGTGTTTCATCGCATGGTTTACGTTGCGGTCGGCGATAAAGATTTTCTCGCCCCCGTCATCCGGAATCAGGTGTGTTTTACCATTGTAGTTGCGGTCGATGACTCCGGTTACAAACTTGTTGAGCAGCCGTGAACGGTATTTGCCCCGTTCCACTTCCTCGATGATTCCTTGTTCTAAGAATTCTTCGATGATATGGGGCACTTTGATCTTATCTGACTGACGATGTAACCCTGCCGCAGCCGCTACTTGTTTGTAGTTGAATGGTCGGTGGTCAAACGCTTTGATCGCGCTTGCAACTGCAATAATCAATTCTTTGCGTGTCATTTGATTCCCCTTTCTTTTTTAATGATTTCGTAGGCCTCGGCCAGCGCCTTGAATTTTTCGGTCGCCGTTTGGCGTGCAGCCTCTCCCATAACACTCACCTTGTCGGGATGGTATTTCATGGCCATGCGCCGGTATGCCTTTTTGACCTCTTCGTCGGTAGAGGTCGGTTCTATTTCCAACGCAGTGTATGCCCAATTGGTCGATTGGGAGCGACTTTGCGAGGTGTATCCCGAATAGCCCGATGAGTAATCAGACTGGTTGTATTGACGCCCACCGGTTTCGGCATGTTTGTAGATGGCTCTGATCGAATTGAAATCCGAAAAAGAGATTTTCAGATAATGGGCGATGTTCTGTAGCAATCGCAATTCGTCTGCAGTGGTGTAATCTGATGCGGATATAATAAACAGATAACGCAAAATTTCGAGTCGTACTGCGTAATCGGTGCTTCCGGTCAGTTGTTGGCAAGGCTTGACGTATGACAGGTTTTGGTTGAGCAGGACCTTGAGTTTTTGTAGTTGGACTGCGGTGTCGGCCTCTCCGTAGTTGGCGTTCCAAAAGTTTTTGAATGCCGTCAGTTCTGCCTTGGTTGTATGTCCGTCGGCCTGCATGACAACGGCGCTCAGTTCCAGGATCGCTTGTTTATAATCTTCAAACGTGAATTTGCTGTCGGCATACGGTGATTCCTCCTCTTTTTTAAAAAGAAAAGCATACAGCAAACATAATATCAGTATTGTGATAATAGACGTCATATACAACGATTACAACTGGCCTCGCATAGGTGGGTGTCTCTTATGCAAAAAGACCGCAAACAAAGGTAGTGATTTTTTTGGACTGAAATTGCTTGCAGGTCAATTTTTCGGCAGGAAAATCATTTCAATCATTTTTCGGCAGAAAAATCATTTCATTCCGCGCTCGCGTCTGATAATTTCGTAAGCATGTCCAAGGGCTTGGAACTTTTGGGTGGCCGATTGGTAGGCCGCTTCTCCCATGTCGTTTACTTTGTCGGGGTGATATTTCATGGCCATGTGGCGGTATGCTTTCTTCACTTCTTCGTCGGTGGCCGACGGTGTGATTTCGAGCGCGGTGTATGCCCAAGAGTTGTGGCCTGTTTGCGTAGGGCGTTGGGTTTGTTGTTGGCGTCCTCCGTACCAGGTGTGTCTGAACAAGGCGAAAATGGATTCGAAGTCCGGGTCTTGCACATTCAAGTAGAAAGCGAACTTTCGTATCAATTGCAACTCTTCGTCGGTGGTGTCATCGGCGGCCGCGATGCTGAAGAGGGTGCGCAGCAGTTCTAACCGGCTTTGATAGGGAATGTTGCGGGTGATGTCGAGGCACAATTCGATGTAGTCAAATTGTTCGTCCATCATTTTCTTGAGTTTCTTTAAACTTCGCAAACAGTCCTTTTCACCGTACATTTCCACCCACAAGGCCTTAAAGGTGTCCAGTTCGCGTTTGGTGGTGTGTCCGTCGGCACGCAATACCATCGAAACCAGTTTGAGCTGTGTTTTTTTGAACAGACGAGCGTTGCGACGTCGCACTACGCAGGGCAAATCTCCAAAGAACAGCATGAAAACGCGCGAAAACATCCCGAAAACCGCTACTGCAGCGGCGGCAAGCGCCAACAGCAAAGTGATGGCAAAGAAGGTGTCTTCTGACACAAGGAATACGAACGAAAAGCAGCAATCTTTCACGAAAGGGTTGTGAGGATATAACAAAAACCGCTCTCGTTTGCGGGAGCGGTTTTGTAAGGGTTAATGTTTAGAATTCTGCTGTTTTCGGTGTGCGGGGGAACGGAATCACGTCGCGGATATTCTGCATACCGGTTACAAACAGCATCAGACGCTCGAAACCCAGACCAAAGCCAGCGTGCGGGCAAGTGCCGTAGCGGCGGGTGTCGAGGTACCACCACATATCCTTCATCGGAATGTGGAGCTCTTCGATACGGGCCATCAGCTTGTCGTAGCTTTCCTCGCATACGCTTCCGCCGATGATTTCGCCGATTTGCGGGAACAGCACGTCGGTACCCTGTACGGTTTTGCCGTCGGCGTTTTGTTTCATATAAAACGCTTTGATTTCTTTCGGGTAGTCGGTCATGATGACCGGGCATTTGAAGTATTCTTCGACCAGGTAGCGTTCGTGTTCGCTGGCCAGGTCGCAGCCCCAATATACGGGGAACTCAAACTTGCGTCCTTTCTTGACAGCCTCTTCCAAAATCTGGATACCTTCGGTGTATGGCAGGCGTTTGAACGAGGTCGAAACAATGCCTTTCAGCCGTTCGATCAGGCCTTTGTCAATCATGTTGTTGAGGAATTCCAAATCGTCGTAGCAGTGGTCGAGCGCCCATTGTACGCAGAATTTGACGAAGTCTTCCTCTAGGTCCATCAGTTCCACGAGGTCCATAAAGGCGATTTCTGGGTCGATCATCCAGAACTCT
>JAGACJ010000012.1 GCA_017614195.1 Paludibacteraceae bacterium | reverse complement strand
TTCGAGTTTGCGTTTCAACTCATTCTTGATCTCAACACCTATCTGATTGGCTCTTTTGCCAATGATAGCAATGGTTTCATACACATTTCCTGTGTTTTCGCACAAGGTGTTCACATCGCGGGTAATCGTCGATGAAGGAGCGTTTGTTTTCTTGAAATCCATAATTTATTCTGGTTTATAATATTTCCCTAAGTGATTGATAATTTTATTGACTTCCTTTACATACTTGCTTTCAGGATATTCCTGCAAGAAGTAATGACATTCGTCGGTTGCGTCTGAAGAGCGAGCCTGAATTTTGCTATCCACACTCTTGATAGCCTCTTTGTATTTGGAACGGACCACAATCATCGCAAAATCCTCTAAAAACCGTGAATCTGGATAGTCGTTCATGGCATTCATTGCGGTGATTATCGCAGAACGGTAGTTGTTGCCTTTGTAATCGCCTAAGTTATAGTACAGTTTTGCACTTGCCAGTTCGCGCACCGCCAATTTTTCGTACATATCGTTCAAATACTTTTTGACTTTCTCCGCATGTTCCTCTTTCGGATACATCGACAAATAGTATTGGAAGGCATCGATAGCCTTGTTGGTCGGAGTTTGGTCCAATTCGGACTCTGGTGACATCTGGTAATAACAGTATCCCAACATGTACAGGCATTCTGCAAAGTGGTCTCCTGTCAGATAGGTCAGTGTGTAGGTGTTGTAATAATGAGCGCCAGATTCGTAGTCTTTCAGCTTGGTGTGCGAAGTGGCGAGCATGTACAAAATCTTTTCCGCCTTGTCGGTACCTCTGAAGGCTTTTGCGATTTGTTCAAACAAAGTGACGGCTTTGCTATATTTCTCCGAATCAAAATAGCGGACTGCGGCCTCGTACTTGAGGTCGTTGTCGGTGCTTTTGAGAATTTTGGAATATTCACTTGAAGCCTGACAGGTGAATGTGCCAAGCAACAATAAGACAAATATAAACAAACGCTTTTTCATCAGCTTGCAAAGATACGAACTATTTCTTTTATTCGCAAATTACCACGAACTTGATTTCTGCTTGCCGCCCGTTAGCATCAGGTGTAGCGAAATTAGCGGCAATATCAGGTCAAACAGCAGAATGCCGGTATAGAAACGCCGTTCGTTCAATTTTTTTGCCGACACATTGATTACAATATATTGCGAGATGTAACGGATTAGGAAAATTCCAGCTGCCAGCGATTGTAATTGCCATTCGCCAACAATCAGCGCGCCAACCAGTGCGATGTAGAAAACTCCACGGCTCAGACTCTCGAGCCCCAACAGCGCTTTGCTTTTGAAATTGTACAACGTCGCGGTCGAAAGATGACGGCGTTTTTGTCTGATCCAATTTCTGAAAGTCTCTTCTGGAACTGACTCTGTATGGCTTTCGGGGGCAATCTCGATACGGGTGTTCTGTTTGGTCGCCACTTTGTTGACAAATAAGTCGTCGTCACCGGAAAGAATGTTGAGATGACTCGTAAACCCTTGGTTTTTAGTGAATGTCGATTTACGATAGGCCAGATTTCGACCGACTCCCATATACGGAACGCCACATAGCGCATAGTTGAAATACTGGATGGCAATCATCAATGTGTCGAATACAATCAGGTGATTGAGCAGTCCTTTCGTTTTTTTATAGGTGCCATATCCTAAGACAACATCCGTGTCTTTGTCAAAATTGCGGACAATTTTTCTTAACCATTGGTTGCTCAACGGCTTGCAGTCTGCATCGGTCAGTACCAGCAATTCGTGCTTGGTGGCTTTGATACCCAATGTCAGTGCAAATTTCTTGGAGTTGATGAATTTGGCCTCGTTGGGTACGAATGTGGTTCTCAGGTGTTCGTATTGGGTTTTGAGAACGGTCAGATAGTCGTTAGTGTCATCGGTTGAGCCATCGTCAACAACGACTACCTCGAATTCAGGATAGTCTTGCTCTAATATCAAGGGCAGGAATCGCTCCAAATTGTAGCGCTCGTTGCGGGCGCAAATTACAACTGAAACTGGAGGTGTCGCTTGGGTAAACGTTATTTTGCCTTTTTTGATTTTACGCGAGAATCGGGGTAGGTAAGTGTAGATGACCCACCAATACACACATTGGATCAGACATGCGCATCCGAGTACAATCAGCCAGATCCATTCGGTTTGCGTCAATCGGGCAAAAAAATCTTGTATGTAGTCCAGTACGATTTGCATTTGTCTATAGTTGATCGCTGAAATAGGAGGGTGCTAATGGTCTGCGGTTATATTGCGATGCCATGACTTCGCCGTAAGCGCCAGCCGAACGCAGGGCAATCAGATCGCCACGTTTGGTGGTTGGGAGCATACGGTCTTTACCGAATACATCCGATGATTCGCAGATGGGACCTACAACATCGTAGCAAGCCTCTGTTTCAACACCGTTCAAATTTTCGATGCGATGGTATGAGTCGTACATAGCGGGGCGTACAAGGTCGGTCATGCCGGCATCGAGGATGGCGAAACGTTTTACCACACCCTCTTTTACATACAATACGCGGCTGATCAAAGAGCCGCAAGGGGCTACAACGGCACGGCCCAACTCAAAGTGAATTCCCTGTCCGGCACGACGGTTTACCAATGTTCCGAATACTTTGAAATATCCTTCAAAATCGGCAATGGGCAAGTGGTTGGGGTGTTGGTAGTCAATACCTAATCCTCCGCCGAAGTTGAGGTTGGGGACGGTGATGCCTTTGGCTTCGAGTGCGTCTTGAATTTCCATAACACGAATGACCAAAGATTGGAACACGGTCATGTCGGTGATTTGAGAACCGATATGGAAATGCAGTCCTGTCCATTCGAGGTGTGAACAACGTTTGGCTATTGCCAAGACTTCCTCGAGTTGTTCCATGTTGATGCCAAACTTGTTTTCTTGCAAGCCCGTGGTGATTTTTGCGTGCGTATGGGCATCGACGTTGGGGTTGACGCGTAGCGCAATGCGTGCCTTGCAGTTTTGTCGGGCGGCCAATTCTTCAATAATCAGCAGCTCGGCCTCTGACTCTACATTGAAGCAGGCGATTTGGTTTTTCAATCCCAATAGAATCTCCTTGTCGGATTTGCCTACGCCGGCATAAACGATTTTGTCGGCTGGGAACCCTGCCTCGAGCGCAGCTTCGATTTCGCCACCGCTTACACAGTCGGCACCAAATCCGTAAGAGGCAATAGTTTTCAATATCTGCGGATTGGCGTTAGCCTTAACGGCGTAATGTTCTTCAAAACCATAACGGTCGGTTTCGGCCTTGATGGTTTCGAGCGTCTTGCGAAGCAAGTCTATGTCATAATAGTAGAACGGCGTTTCCAATCGCTGGAAGGCGTCGGTCGGAAAATTTCCGGTCATCATACGCGTGGGGCGGCTAATCAATTGAACAATGTTTGTGACAACGCTTGCAGAGCGGCTTTCTTGTCTTCCTTGCGAACAAGGAATGATACATTGTAGTTGCTGCCACCGTACGAAATCATGCGGATAGGAATCTCTTTAAGCGCACCTACGATTTTGGCTTGGAAGCCCACGTTCATGCTGTCCATGTCGCCTACCACGCAGATAATGACCATGTCGTTTTCTACGGTAACGGTACCGAATTTTTTGAGCTCGTTAACGATTTCCTCAATGTTTTTGGTGTTGTCGATCGTTACCGAGACACCGACTTCCGAGGTTGTGATCATGTCAATCGGAGTCTTGTAGTTTTCGAAGCATTCGAATACCTTGCGCAAGAAACCGTAGGCAAGCAACATACGACCCGATTTGATTTTGATGGCGGTGATGTTGTCTTTGGCGGCAACTGCCTCGATCTTGTGTTTGGTCAACTGGTTCGAGATCAATGTGCCGGCGGCTTTTGGGTTCATTGTGTCGAGCAAACGCACGGGGATTCCTTCGAGTTTTGCGGGCAAAATACAGGTCGGGTGCAAGATTTTTGCGCCAAAGTAAGCCATCTCGGCAGCTTCCTCAAAATGCAGATTGGCTACGGGCTTGGTGTTTTCGACCACGCGCGGATCGTTGTTGTGCATGCCGTCAATATCGGTCCAAATCTGGATTTCGTCGGCTTTAACGGCTGCGCCTACCAATGAAGCGGTGTAGTCGCTACCGCCACGTTGCAGGTTGTCTATTTCGTTGTAGGCGTTACGGCAGATGTATCCTTGAGTAATATAAATTACGGTGTCTTTGGGTAGTTTGGCCAACTCTTTCTTAATGTGCTCGCGGATAAAGGCGGCGTCCGGTTCGTTGTTCTTGTCGATGCGCATGTAGTCCAAAGCCGGCAATAATGCGGATTTGACGCCTTGTTCCAACAAATACAGGTTGACCATGGCGGTCGACATCAGTTCGCCTTGTGCCAAGATTGTTTTTTCTTCGAACAGGGTGAAGAAGTCGTTCTTGGTAAACGACCGCAAGAGGTCAAAGTTGGTCTTGAGTGTGTCGGCAGCCTGTTTTTTTGTGGCATCTTTGCTATAGAGTTCGTCAATTACAGCCTGGTACTTGTGTTCAAGGGTGTTGATTACTTCGCTGGCGCTGACGGGATTTTTTTTGTACAGATAATCGGCAATTTCAACCAAGGTGTTTGTCGTGCCCGACATGGCAGACAAGACTACGATTTTTTGTTGGCCGTCGCAGATAAGTTTGGCGACGTCTTTCATTCGACTGGCGGAACCTACGGACGTACCGCCGAATTTGAGGACTTTCATTGCTGTAATTATATGGTTATGAATTCAAACCGCAAAATTACGAATAAATTTCGGAATTATAAGCAATTTTGTCCGATTGTTTTCGCTTGTTTTTCAAGTATATTTACGGTTGTGGGGGGGGTAAAAAAACAAATGGCGACCGCGCCTGGCCACCATTTGTCCCATCTTAATTCTTAATCTTTTTCTTACGAAGAAAACTAATACTATCACAAAGGTAGTTTTTTTTTTCTTAATTGTTCCATTACCATCAAAGAAATCTGTTGTTTGTAACAAATTTTAACATATTTAACGAATGTAGAGGTATTTGAGTGAAAATATTCGTACAATTTTTCGTAAAGATGTTTATCTTTGTATAGTGAGTGTTCGCAGTGAGGATATGGATAGGATGAAATTACATGTGGTTGCTTTTCAGATTCCTTCTCCGCCGACCTATGGCGGAGTGATGGATGTGTTTTACCGCCTTAGGGCGTTGAAACAGGCGGGTGTCTTTGTGATATTGCATTGCTTCCAATATGGCGGGCGCGAGGTTGACGAACAGTTGCGCTCTGTGGTCGATGAGGTACGCTTGTATCAGCGTCGCATGGGTTGGCGCTCCCAATTGTCCTTCAGACCCTACATAGTCGCTTCGCGCGCCGATGTGCAGTTGTTACGCGATTTGCAGGCCGATGATGCGCCCATACTTTTTGAAGGACTGCATACTTGTCGGTATCTGAATCATCCGTCGCTTCGGAACAGACGCAGGTGGGTCCGGATGCACAATGTCGAGCACGATTATTATAGCGGATTGGCCAAAGTCTCCCGTTTGGGTTGGAGGCGCTTGTATTTCAGGATAGAGTCGTTGAAGCTGCGTCTCTTTGAGCCGGTGCTGCGTTATGCCGATCATATCCTCGCCATTTCCGACAGTGACGGCGAATATTTTCGCAAACGCTATCCTAAGGTGCCGGTTAACGTCATGTTCCCGTTTTATAATGATGAACAGCATGCCGAGCATCGGGGCCTGGGCGACTTTATATTGTATCATGGCAATTTCGAGGTGCCGGAGAATAGGGCGGTGGCCGATTATATCGTGTCGCGCGTTTTGCCAAACAGTCCGATGCCAATTGTCATAGCGGGTAAAGCCGCTTCGACGCTTCGCGCTTATTGTGACGCCAATGACCGTTTGTGTTTTGTATGCGATCCGAGCGAAACGGAGATGTCGCTGTTGATGCGTGAGGCGCATGTACATTTGTTGCTGACTTTTCAGCCGACCGGTCTTAAACTTAAATTGTTGAACGCGCTTCATCAGGGAGCGTTTGTGGTGGCCAATCGTGCGATGTTGGCGGGTAGTGGGCTCGAAGATGCTTGTCTTGTGGCGGATGATGAAGTCGAAATCCTTGAGACCCTCAATCGTTTGTCCTGCCGACAATGGTCAGACTCCGACCAGATCCAGCGTGAACAGTATCTGCTTCCGTATGCAAACGCTAACAAACTGCAATCGTTGTTGCAAATATTAAAATAATCGCTGTTACAGACGTTTTTAGCCGTGATTGTTAATAATTATTGCCGATTGTTTAAGTATTGTTAAAGTTTTTTTTGTATATTTGCAGTCGAAAAACCTATTTTCTATGAAAAAGATTGTCTTAACGGTATTTTCATTGTTGTTGCTGTCACCTGTCTTTGCAGCAATCGACAACTTGGTTGCAGTACCATCTGGCAGCTCTTTGTCGGTGCGCTTTGATGATGATCAATCGCAAGAAATCAACTTGACGGTCTATAATTTTTTGGGACAACCGTTGTATTCCTCGTTGTACATGACATCCGAAGGTCACAATGTTGTTCGTATTGATAACCTGAGCTTGTACCGCGGCACTTACATGGTCAAAATCACGACCCGTAGTGGTGAGGTTAAAATTTTGAGATTCAATAACTGATTATTGTAGAGATATCGTAAAAAAGCGAAGCCTTGGCTTCGCTTTTTTTTTGTGTCTTGTCGGTAAACAAAAGGCGATAAACAAAATACGCGAAGCAGACTGCTTCGCGTATTTTTGTCATATATCAGGTCGTAAATTATTTCGACCAGTCCAAAGTCGTCATGCGGACGTAGCTTTGATAACGTTTCTTGGCCATTTCCTCGCAGGCGGCGAACAGTTCTGCGGCTTCGGTCGGATATTGTTTCATTACCGATGCGAAGCGAACCTCACCCTTCAGGAATTCTTGGAAGCCTTCCCATTTCGGTTCTTTGCTATCGAGCATGAACGGGTTCTTTCCTTCTTCTTCCAATGCGGGGTTGTAACGCCACAGGTGCCAGTAACCGCACTCTACAGCAGCAGCCTCTTCGGCTTGAGCCTTACCCATGCCTTTCTTCAAACCGTGGTTGATACAAGGAGCGTAGGCGATTACGATCGAAGGTCCGTCGTAAGCTTCGGCCTCGCGGAAGGCTTTGAGGCATTGTGCCTGGTCTGCACCCATGGCCACTTGTGCTACATATACATAGCCGTAGGTGGTGGCAATCATACCCAAGTCTTTCTTGCGAACGCGTTTGCCCGAAGCGGCGAATTTGGCGATGGCGCCAACCGGCGTGGCTTTCGAAGCCTGGCCACCGGTATTCGAGTAAACCTCGGTATCCAATACCAGGATGTTGACGTTTTTGCCCGAAGCGATAACGTGGTCGAGACCGCCGTAACCGATGTCGTACGAAGCGCCGTCGCCACCGATAATCCATTGCGAACGCTTGATGATGTAACCGCTGAGGGCTTCAATCTTCTTGCAAGTGTCGCAACCGCAGGCTTTGACGAGCGGCATTATCTTAGCGTACAATTCTTTGGTCTTGTTGGCGTCTTCCTTGTTTTCAATCCATTCTTGGAACAGGCCTTTGAGTTCGGTCGAGCATTTGTCGCACGATTGGGTGTCGGTCATCAGTTGGGTCAGACGGGCGCGCATCTTTTCGTTGGCCAGTTGCATACCCAAACCATACTCGCAGAAGTCTTCGAACAACGAGTTAGACCAAGCGGGACCTTGTCCTTTTTCGTTGGTGGTGTACGGAGTCGAAGGAATTGAACCCGAGTAGATTGACGAGCAACCCGTTGCGTTGGCAACGATTTCACGGTCGCCGAAGAGTTGCGAGATTAATTTCACATACGGTGTTTCGCCGCAACCCGAGCATGCGCCCGAGAACTCGAAGAGCGGAGTGGCGAATTGCGAGTTTTTGGGCGAAGCGGTGATGTCGACCAAATCTTGTTTTGATTTGACGTTGGCAACACAGTATTCCCAATTGGCGGCTTCTTTGAGTTCGCCTTCGAGGGGAACCATCTTGAGGGCGGGGCCACCAAGTTTCGGGTTGCCCGGACAAACATCGACGCAGTTGCCGCAACCGAGGCAGTCCATAACGCCAACTTGCATGCGGAACTTCATTCCCTTCATGGCAAGCGGAGCCTTGATTTCGATCATGTCGGCGTTCAAGCCGGCAGCTTCTTTGTCGTCCAAAACGAACGGACGAATACAAGCGTGAGGACAAACGAACGCACACTTGTTACATTGGATACAGTTTTCGGCATTCCAAGTCGGGACGAAGGCAGCAACGCCACGTTTTTCGTATTTGGCGGTACCCGGAGTCCATGTGCCGTCTTCGATACCCTTGAATGCGGAAACGGGAAGCAAGTCGCCGTTTTGTGCGTTGATGGGGCGAACCACTTTGTTGATGAATTCGGGGTCGTTGTTTGCAGCTACGGCGTCGTCAGCAAGGTTGGCCCATGCTTTGTCGACAACCAATTCTTTGTATTCGCCACCGCGGTCAACTGCAGCGTAGTTCTTGTTTACAACGTCTTCGCCCTTCTTGCCGTAAGACTTCATGATGAATTTCTTCATTTGCTCAACAGCCAAATCTACGGGAATTACGCCCGTGATACGGAAGAATGCCGATTGCAGGATGGTGTTTGTACGGTTGCCCAAACCAATCTCCTGAGCGATTTGAGTGGCGTTGATATAGTAAACTTTGATGTTCTTTTGTGCGAAATAGCGTTTTACCTTGTTCGGCAAGTTCTTAACCAAGGTGTCGCCTTCCCAGATGGTGTTCAACAAGAAGGTGCCGCCTTCTTGCAGACCGCGGGTTACGTCGTACATGTGCAGATAGGCTTGTACGTGGCAGGCTACGAAGTTCGGCGTGTTTACCAAATAGGTCGAACGGATGGGCGAGTCGCCGAAACGCAAGTGTGAGCAGGTGAAACCGCCCGACTTCTTCGAGTCGTACGAGAAGTATGCCTGGCAGTGTTTGTCGGTGTTGTCACCGATGATTTTTACAGAGTTTTTGTTGGCACCTACCGTACCATCGGCACCCAAACCGTAGAATTTGGCTTCGAACATGCCTTTGCCACCCAAAGCGATTTCTTCGCCAACAGGGAGTGAGGTAAAGGTAACGTCGTCAACAATACCGATGGTAAATTGGTTTTTGGGTTCGGGCAGGTTCAAGTTTTCGAACACAGCCAGCACTTGTGCGGGTGTGGTGTCGTTAGAGCCTAATCCATAGCGGCCGCCTACAACGAGCGGTGCGTTTTCTTGTCCGAACAAAACTTCTTTTACGTCGAGGAACAAAGGTTCGCCGTTGGCGCCCGGTTCTTTGGTGCGGTCCAAAACAGCGACGCGTTTGGTTGTCTTCGGCAGTGCTGCAAGGAAGTGCTTTGCAGAGAACGGACGATACAAGTGAACTGCCACCATGCCGACCTTTTCTCCTTTGCCCGTCAAGTAGTCGATGGCTTCGCGAGCGGCTTCGGTAATAGAGCCCATGGCGATGATGACGCGTTCTGCGTTTTTGTCACCATAGTAGTTGAACAATCCGTATTCACGACCAGTGATTTTCGAGATTTCCTTCATGTAGTTTTCTACGATTTCGGGAACTTGGTTGTAATATGGGTTGCAAGATTCTCTGTGTTGGAAGAAGCAGTCGGGGTTCTCTGCCATACCGCGCATCACCGGTTGGTTGGGGTTGAGGGCGCGTTGACGGAACTCGGCCAATGCTTTTTGGTCGATAAGCGGAGCGAGGTCCTCGTTTTCGAGGGCTTCGATTTTCTGGATTTCGTGTGATGTGCGGAATCCGTCGAAGAAGTTGACGAACGGTACGCGCGACTTGATGGTCGACAAGTGTGCCACGCCGGCCAAGTCCATTACCTCTTGAACCGAACCTTCGCACAGCATGGCGAAGCCTGTCTGACGGCAAGACATCACGTCTTGGTGGTCACCGAAGATACACAATGCGTGCGATGCCAAGGTACGGGCCGAAACATGGAATACGCAGGGAAGCAGCTCGCCGGCGATTTTGTACATGTTGGGGATCATCAGCAGCAAACCCTGCGATGCGGTGTAGGTGGTGGTCAAGGCACCAGCCTGCAGTGAGCCGTGCACGGCACCGGAGGCACCGGCTTCGGATTGCATCTCAACGACTTTGACGGTCTCGCCAAAGATGTT
>JAGACJ010000115.1 GCA_017614195.1 Paludibacteraceae bacterium | reverse complement strand
TTGGCTTTTTCGAATTCAGGGTGTTTGTTGTACTCTTCTTCGATAGAGTTCAATACAACAGAAACGGCCTGGATGTACTCCGGCTCGTTCGGGAAACGCTTTTTCAAGCTTTCAACAACATTTTGTGCGTTCATAATTGTGTGTATTTAAATTGAAATTCTGAGTTTCTTTTTTTTGACGGTTGCAAAGGTATTTAATTTTTTCATGACGTTCCAAAATCTTTGAATTAGAGTTGGAAAAAATAATCAACAATTACAATTGTTTATAAAATTCTATTTATTGGTACGAAAGTGTAAGTGTAAAGTTGGTTGTTTCTTACAATTTTGTGTTTTTGACAATTGTTTGTTTGGGTAAAATCGGAATATTGGTATCTCAAAAAAATTGCGTATATTTGTGCCCGTTTTTTATTAATAATGTATTTTATGTCGACAGGTGCTAAAATTGCGACACTGACAACAGTACTCCTGTTGGTTTTTGGATCGGCCTTCTTTGCCGTATGGTTCTATTTCCCCTATTCCGAAGGATGGGAGTCGGGTACGCTCAACTACTTCAAGCGCGAGGGTTTTGTCTTCAAAACGTATGAGGGCAAGGTGATTCAAGAAGGAATCAAGGGAAAAATGTCGGGTCAATGGTCTTCAAACGAATTCAAGTTTTCGGTGACGGATCCGGCTTTGGCCGACACCATCAACCATTTGGCTGGCGAAAAGGTTGATTTGCACTATAAACAATACCTGCACACCTTGTGGTGGCGTGGAGATAGTGAGTACGTGGTTGACAGTATCAGATAAGTCTATGGCGTCTGCAATCGCTGAAATGTTTAACCGAATCGCGCCACATTACGACGGGCTCAATCACTTGTTGTCGCTCAATATCGACAAGTGTTGGCGTCGGCGGGCGTTGCGCAACAGATTATACCAACCGACGGGGCGCGTACTCGACGTGGCATGCGGAACCGCTGATTTCTCCATTGCCCTGATCAAAGCCGGAGCCGAAAAGGTTGAGGGCGTTGATATTTCGGAGGAGATGCTGGCTGTCGGTCGGCGCAAGGTGGCCGGCCAGGGGCTTGCCGACAAGATTTCGTTGAGTCTGGCCGATGTAGCCGCGCTTGATTACGCCGACAGCGCTTTCGATATGGTTGCCGTGTCGTTTGGCGTACGTAACTTTCAGCAACGGATGGCCGGCCTGCGCGAGATGTTTCGGGTAACAAAGCAGGGCGGTAAGTTGGTCGTGCTCGAGTTTTCGATGCCACAGAAACAACCGGTAAAGGCGTTGTATCATTTCTATTTCAAAAAAGTCTTGCCGTGGGTGGGCGGTCTGTTCTCGGGCGAACGCAAGGCCTATGACTATCTGCCCGCCAGTGTCGTGGCTTTCCCTGCCGCCGCGGATTTCTGCAATGAATTGCGTGAGGCGGGTTTTCGGCAGGTGACCTCTGAAACCTATACCTTTGGCATTGCTACCGTGTATTATGCAAACAAATGATAAGCGAAACAATTAAAAATTAAGATATGGAATTAGCTACCAAGTACAGTCCGACAGAGATTGAGTCAAAGTGGTATCAATATTGGGTGGATCACGCATTGTTCAAGTCAACCCCCGATGGCCGGAAACCTTATACCGTTGTTATTCCGCCACCAAATGTGACGGGTGTGTTGCACATGGGACACATGCTCAACAATACCATTCAGGACATTCTGGTGCGTCGTGCGCGCATGATGGGCTTCAACGCCTGCTGGGTACCGGGTACCGATCATGCTTCCATTGCGACCGAAGCCAAAGTGGTAAACCGTTTGGCCCAGCAAGGTATCAAAAAGACTGATCTGACGCGCGAGGAGTTCTTGAAACACGCGTGGGCCTGGACCGACGAACACGGCGGCATCATTCTCAAACAGCTTCGCAAACTCGGCGCCTCGTGTGACTGGGACCGCACCGGTTTCACGATGGACGAGACCCGTTCCAAAAGCGTTATCAAGGTTTTCTGCGATTTGTACGACAAAGGCCTGATCTACCGCGGCGTGCGCATGGTCAACTGGGACCCCAAGGCCCTGACCGCCCTCTCCGACGAAGAGGTGATTTACAAGGAGGAGCACAGCAAACTCTACTACCTGCGCTATAAAATCGTAGGCGAGGAGGGTTATGCCATTGTGGCGACCACCCGTCCCGAAACCATCATGGGCGATACCGCCATGTGTATCAACCCCAACGACCCCAAGAACCAACATCTCAAAGGCAAGAAAGTGGTGGTGCCCCTGGTCGGCCGTGAAATTCCGGTTATCGAAGACGACTATGTCGATATCGAGTTTGGTACGGGTTGCCTCAAGGTAACGCCGGCACACGATGTGAACGACTATATGTTGGGTGAAAAATTCAATCTCGAGACCATCGATATTTTCAATGACAATGGTACAATCAGCGAAGCCGCCGGTATGTATGTGGGCATGGACCGCTTCGATGTGCGCAAGCAGATTGAGGAGGATTTGAAAAATGCCGGTCTGCTCGAGAAGGTCGAGGCCTACACCAACAAGGTGGGCTATTCGGAACGTACCAACGTGGTCATCGAGCCGAAGCTGTCGATGCAGTGGTTTCTCAAAATGGAGCACTTGGCGCAAATCGCGCTCAAACCGGTGATGGACGATGACAT
>JAGACJ010000114.1 GCA_017614195.1 Paludibacteraceae bacterium | reverse complement strand
TCCATCGGCGCCAATGCCACGATTGTATGCGGTCACGAAATCGGCCAATACGCCCTGATCGGTGCCGGTACAGTCGTTACCCGCGACGTGAAGCCGTATGCGCTGGTGGTCGGCAATCCGGCCCGTCAGACAGGCTGGGTGAGCGAGTGGGGCTGCAAACTGCAGTTCGACCAGCAGGGCATGGCCACTTGCCCCGAAACCGGACAACGCTACCAACTCAAAGACAATCAGGTAATTAGAATTTCTTAAAACAACAGGTATATGATTCGATTCGCTGTAGTAGGATACGGGCATATCGGCCGCCGGCACGCCGAAATGATCCGACGCAACCCCAATGCCGAACTGGTGGCCGTCTGCGACGTGCTGCCCAAGGAACAATTGGCCGACGATTTGGGCGCTACCGCCTATTACACCGACTACGACGCCATGCTGCAGCGCGACGACATCGACGTGGTCAATATCTGCAACCTCAACGGGTACCATGCCGCCTACGCCGTCAAGGCGCTCGAGGCTCACAAGCATGTGGTGCTCGAAAAACCCATCGCACTCACCAAGGCCGATGCCGAAAAGATTGTTTTCAAATCGCTCGAAATGTCGCGTTCGGTCTTTTGCGTGATGCAAAACCGCTATTCGCCCCCGATGGTGTGGCTCAAGCAGCTGATGACCGAAAAACGGCTCGGCGACATCTACCTGGTCAAGGTGGATGCGTTTTGGAACCGTGACCAGAAGTATTACCAAAAGGGGAGCTGGCACGGCAAAAACGACCTCGACGGCGGCACGCTGTTCACCCAATTCTCGCACTACGTGGATATGTTGTACTGGCTTTTCGGCGACATCACGCACATTCGCGGACGCTTTGCCAACTGCTCGCACGGCAGTTCGATCGAGTTTGAGGATACGGGCTGCGTCACCTTCGATTTTGTGCAAGGCGGCATGGGCTCGCTCAACTACAGCACATCGGTATGGGACAAGAACCTCGAAAGCTCGATTACCATTATCGGCTCCAAAGGCACCGTCAAGGTGGCGGGGCAGTACATGGACACGGTGGTACACTGCCACGTGGCCGACTACGAGATGCCCGAGCTCAAGGAGCCCTCGCACGAGAATGATTTCGGCGCGTACAAGGGGGCTGCCCAAAACCACGGGTTTGTCATCCAAAACGTCATCGACACGCTCTCGGCAGGCGGCAGCATCGCCACCAACCTGCTCGAAGGTCTCAAGGTCGTCGATATCATCGAACGCATCTACCTCGAACGCGACCGCGAGATGTAAGGACGCGTAATGACTGTTACCGTAATGGCGGTTACGATAAACTTACAACATAACGTTTTGTATCCTATGAAAAAACCATTGCTTCTCCTTGGATTGTGCGCCATTGCTACCGCATTGCTTGCACAACAGCCTGAAAATTATACAGATATAACATCCGATTCGACCGAGGCGCAGCCTACCTCGGGCGTTGTGGCCGGTCACGAATGGGTCGATCTGGGGCTAAGCGTCAAATGGGCGACCTGCAACATCGGGGCGCAGACGGCCGAGGAACCCGGCGACCTGTTTGCTTGGGGCGAGACCATGGCCAAGAAGAAATTCACCTGGAAAAACTACAAATACCGCCTCGACGGCGACGACGTGCGCTCGGTACGCTTTACGCGCTACAACACCCAGCACGGCCGGGGCAAAATCGACAACAACATCCAGCTGTCGCCGCTCGACGACGCCGCCCGCATCAACTGGGGCAGGGAGTGGCGGATGCCGACGCTCTTTGAATGGCAGGAGCTGTGGAGCAACTGCACGGCCGAGCTGGTCAAAACCGGCAGCCGGGTAGGGTACAAACTTACCAGCAAGATTAACGGCAACTCGATTTACCTGCCGCTTGCCGGCATTGGCGGGCCGCAAGACGCCGATCGCAGCATCGGGTCGTATTGGTCGTGCCACCTCATTCAAAACGAACCCAGCGGCGCCCAAAACGCCACCTTCAACGAAAAAGGCGTGCGCTGGAACCTCAATTCCGCCCGCATGTACGGCCGCTCCATCCGTCCCGTCCTCGACGAAAAACAAGAGGAGGATGAAAATACACCGTCAAACTGACATCAAAGTGAAATAATTTTTATATCTTTGTGGTATAAAATTTAGGACAATGGCACAAGTATCTATGACAGTGAGAATGGACTCACAGCTAAAGCAGCAATTCAATGATTTGTGTAAGGAGATAGGAATGAGCATTAATACTGCTATTAATATTTTCGCCAATGCTGCAGTACGGACTCATGGTATTCCTTTTAGGATTAACACCTACACTTACGAGCCAGAAGATGAATTACTGAATGATTTCCGTAAATATCGTGCGAAGGTTGTTGCAGAGGGTGGTCCTGAATTAACGCTCGACGAAATCAATGAGGAGATTCGCCTTGCCCGTCAAGAAAAGACCAAAAGGAAAAGCGCGGTAAAATGATTTATGCGGTAATAGACACCAATGTAATTGTGTCTGCTTTTGTGACAAAGACTGAGAATGCTACCACGTCAAAAGTTCTGGAAGCTGCACTGCAAGGAAAGATAATTCCGATATATAATGATGAAATCCTCAGCGAATACAATGATGTTCTTTCCCGACGAAAATTTAATATAGCAGAATCGCTGATTGTAAGGACCATTGACAGAATTCTTGAAAAGGGTGTACCAGGTAGTCGGATTCATTGCAATGAGAACTTTCCTGACCCGAAAGATGTCGTCTTTTACGAAGTCGCACTTTCAAAAAAAGATGCTTATCTTGTAACAGGTAATTCAAAGCATTTTCCTAAAACACCTATTGTCGTAACCCCAGCCGAAATGCTTGAAATACTGCAAAAAGAAGCGTTAAAGCAGCAGGAGGGTAGATAATCATACCAATCCAATAAAGCTTCTCTTATTCATCTCAACGGGCGAACTGTGCTAGTAGACGGTACTTGTTCTCGATTATTCCCGCCTGAAATTTTGATTTCTTTAAACATTTTGTTATCTTTGCCTTAACGGTTGGAGCAATCCATCCGTGGGCACGAGCGCCCGAAACTTGATTTATAAGCATTTTGCTTGATTTCTTCTTACTGAAAAATTTGGCGATTTAACAGAACCGGAGAAACAAGACCAAAATGCTCATGCTTTTATACGGCGTGAGCTTGGTTTATGTTTTCGTGTGTTCTGGGTTACGCCAAATACCTTCAGTAAGCGGGAATCGATCAGGTTCACGCTTTTTTTATGTCTTGATGTAACCTTAAATTAAATAAATATGAAAAAATTATTTATCACCGTAGTTTCAACATTATTGCTATGCAGTTGTGCCATTCAGTTACCCAACTCAAATTTTAGTGTCAGCGACCAGCATTACTCTCCCAACACCAAAATCGTCGGAGAAGTCAGCGGAAGGGCAAAAACCCCATACGTTCTTTATATGTTTGGTGGATTTTCGAAGAACCCTCTCTTAAACCAAGCTCGAACAAATGCGTTGAAAAATACCCACTTAAAAAGAGGTCAGTCACTTGCATTTGAGAGCATTCAAGACGAACTCAAGGTTTATCCGTTCGTCGCATTTCGGACGATAACCTTTCATGCCTATATTGTTGAGGATGCAAACAACAATATGAATATCGCTGGGACTGAGATCCAGAACACCACACAAGGTCTGGAACCGACTTACGTTCCTTCTGAACCTCAACAAGAATCATCGAATGAACCAATAGAATACGTAGCACCCAATGGCAATGCTGATTTGTGTTATCTGGCCTATCTGAGAAAACAAGGTCAGTTGGATAATAACCTGGTCGTCATATCAATACCTGCCGAAGATATTGCGGAAATAAAGAAATTGTCCAGCAAGCACAGCCTTCAGGAGTTGAAGACCCTGTCAGATGGATACAATAGGAAACTGGAAGCCTATAAGAAAAAGTAATTTGAGAACTACCGCAATGATAGACAACAATTTGTGTCGTGTCTTCGCGGAAACCCAATACACGGAGGAACCCGAAAAGCCGACAGAAGTGAGTAGGGGAACTTAAAATCATCTATAGAAGGAATCAAGGATCGCATGATTGCGAACAATCTGGAGCCGTATTGCCTTACCCATCCCGGCGAGGTCATCAAGGACGAATTGGAAGCCCGAGGCATCAGCCAGCGCCAATTGGCCAAAAGCATTGGCGTACCGGCCAGCCAACTGAACGAACTGCTGAATGCAAAACGTCAATTGAGTGCCGAAATGGCATTGCTTATTGGGCAGGCGTTAGACCTTGACCCGGCCCCGTTATTGGCAATGCAATCTGACTACAACTTGCGTTCAGCCAAAAGAAACAAGTCTCTTATCGACCGTTTAAAAGACATTCCGCGAATTGCCGCAATCTTATGATTCGGCGGTAACTGCGGTTGCGGCAAAACGTCACCGGCAATCCGCAACGGTACGGACCAGAAGCGATAGGTAGTCGCGGTCATCGACTTCGGTAATCACGTAGTGGGGTTTGGCCCCTTCGTAGGGCGGACGCATCTGGCGGTCGTCATCCCGCAAAAGCGGTTCGAGTTGCTTTATGGGTTTGAGGTACAGGCAGTTGTCACAAATCAAACCGACCGGCTTGCCGTCGCAATACAGGCAGTAGTCGCCAAACATCTTTCGAGCGCTAACCTGGCCCGACAGCGAGGCCTGCTCCACAATATATTGCACAAAATCAGGGTTCGACATATTTTTCTTATGGGTGGATTGTTTGAAATTCCTTTAATTATCGGAGGGTAATGCCACCAGGCCACTTTCGGTCATCAGACCCCGTGCGACAAGGTCGTGGCAACGCTGCAGGTTGAGCTGCGTCCAATGGCTGTTCTTGCGGCGGGGCGAGAGCCGTTGCGCCAAACGGCCGTCGGGCAGGCGTTTGAGCGTACTGTCAATCCATCCGAAGCACAATGCCTCTTCGACCACCTCGAGGTAGGGAAGTTGCGGCCCGTCGCCCCGGAGAGTCTTACGGAACGTCGCCACCCAGACTTCCTTGGCCGAAAGATGATTCCGCAGCATCCATTGCCGCAGTTGCGCCCGGTCGGTAAATTCAAGCAGTTCAGTGATATTCATGGGTCTTAATGATTGCCGTCATCGCCGAAGCAGTTCGTACAATCCATTGCAAATATACAAAAATGTTGCCAATATCCGTCACCGTTTGATGGTGACATGCCCGGTACGGACATCGGCATCATTGAGGCGGAGAACGTACCAGTAGTCGTCGCTGCGGAGCTGATGACCGCGGTATCGGCCATTCCAAGGCTGATAATCATGTGATACCTGATAGAGCAGCTTGTGATGACGGTCATACACCTGCAGACAAAAGTCGGGATAACAGGCCAAACCTTCGATGTACCACAAATCGCGGGCATTGTCTTGATTTGGTGTAAAATAAGCGGGGATATGCAAATTACATGGTTCATCGGCCTCCGTGCTGTCAGACGAAAGATCGTCCGGTTCCGGCTGTGGCAGGGGAGGTTCCTCCAAATCGCAATCCTGCGTTTGCACGCCAAGGTAAACCGCCTCGCTCAACGAACGGCAGGCCGGACGGCCGATATGCTCTTCATCGGCCACCAACACCCGGTAATATCCGATGTCAGATGCGGCAAGGCCGTCGATCGTATAAACGGATTCGGACGATTCTTTCAAATCCGTCCATTCAACGTCGGTTTGAGGCAACTCCGGCGCATATTGCCAACGATAGACGAGTGGGTTCGTGTAAAAGCCCTCCTCAAATGCCGCCTGCAAACGGACACTCTTTCCGACACATACCGCAGGTTTTTCCGCCTCCAGACTTGCAATCGGAATGCAGACACGCACTTCGATGTCGTCGATGGCAAAATCGTTGCCCACCCCGTTAGGTGCATGATTCACAATGGCCAAGCGAGCCGTCGAAATGCCTTGCGGAAGGGTAAAACGTACGCCATAGCGATTCCAAGCACTGCTTTTGTTCCAGTCATTCATACCGGGGAGGGCAGCGTCTGGCAAAATATCCCCCGTATGGTAACGGGTCAGTTCCTGCCCCGACGTGGCATCGTAAATCACAAACGTCAGATCGGGATCGACAATCGTACGCCCCTGGTCGCGATACCATTTTTCGTGTCCGAAAATATGCACATTGGTCACGTAGGCCGAAAAGTAGAGCTGCATACCGGCGCAAAGGCCGTCCATGGTGAGTTCGTAAAAGGTGTCGTCTCCCCCCGTACCGTCAACCTCAAGGAAATAACCCCGACTGTAATCACCGGGGTAGGTGTGGTCATCCTGTACATACCATTGAGAAAAAGAATTGATGGTATCGCCATTGGCATAACCGCTTTTGGTAATGATATAACGGCCTGCACCCATTTGTCCGAAATCTGTGACGGTAGTCTGCCGATAGCGGCTGCTCATTGTCGCCAGTGGCGTGTCACTCACCAAGGGGGCATCAGGGAAATTTCCTCCAAAATCCTCGCGAAACAGCAAGACTCCGTCTGTACATTCAGCCATCGTTTGTGACCACATCTCTACGGAAGACAGACATGACGCCACCAACCCGATTGCTTGTATGAGGAATTTGAATCGCATGTACAAAATTACGCAAAAAATTTTTTTTAACCTACACTGTAATATGCCAAAATGTCACACGACCGACCTCCGGCAAGGATTTTGATAGAGAAGGGCAGAAAGGAGAACCACATTATGAACTTCGAGAAATTTACCGTAAAAGCCCAAGAGGCCGTACAAAAAGCCATCGACGCCACCACCCGAGGCGGTCGTCAGATGGTGGAGCCCGAGCATCTGCTGTCGGGCGTAATGCAGGCAGGCGAAGAGTTCTGCCGCTATCTGCTGGGAAAGTCCGGAGTCAACCTCCAACAAGTCCAGACAGAACTTGACCGTGCTTTGGAACGTTTGCCCAAGGTGAGCGGCGGACAACCGTATATGTCGGGCGACACCACCAAGGCACTTAACCGTGCGCAAGATGAATCAGAAAAATCGGGTAACGAGTTTACCCCGATCGAATACCTGCTACTCGGCATTCTGCTCGAGAAGAGCAACGCAGCGTCGATTTTGAAAAACTGCGGCGTGACCGAAAAGTCGCTCCGACAGGCCATTCAAGAACTTTCGGGCGGGCAAAAGACCAAAAGTCAGAGTGCCGAGGACCAATACCAAGCCTTGGCCAAATACGCTGTCAACCTGAACGAAAAAGCGCGTAGCGGCAAACTCGATCCGGTTATCGGCCGTGACGAGGAAATCCGTCGTGTGCTGCAGATTCTGAGCCGCCGTACCAAGAACAACCCGATTCTGATCGGTGAACCGGGTGTGGGTAAAACTGCCATCGCCGAAGGCCTTGCACACCGTATTGTGCGCGGCGACGTGCCCGAGAACCTGAAAACCAAACAGATTTTCTCACTTGATATGGGTGCGTTGGTGGCCGGTGCCAAGTAAAGGGTGAGTTTGAGGAACGTCTGAAAGCCGTAATCAACGAAGTGGTGAAAGCAGATGGCGAAATCATCCTGTTCATCGACGAAATCCACACCTTGGTGGGAGCGGGTGGTGGAGAGGGCGCGATGGACGCCGCCAACATCCTGAAACCGGCCTTGGCGCGTGGCGAGCTGCGTGCCATCGGTGCCACCACGCTCAACGAATACCAGAAGTACTTCGAGAAAGACAAGGCCCTCGAGCGCCGGTTCCAGACGGTGATGGTCGATGAACCCGATGAACTCTCGGCCATCTCCATCCTGCGTGGATTGAAAGAGCGCTACGAGTGTCACCACAATGTGCGTATCCAGGACGATGCCTGTATCGCCG
>JAGACJ010000011.1 GCA_017614195.1 Paludibacteraceae bacterium | reverse complement strand
TCCGTTCGCCCAAGAGGTACAACAACACATTCGCACCAAAACGGCGCTTGGACAAGAACTTATCGATAGAATCAAGCATATTCCATGATCGCAATTCATCTTTACTACATCAAAAGATACTTGCAATTCTTGTTGAAGTCACATTCGACACGCGGATTTGGAATTCACTCTCCCTTTGTGTTCGATTTTGTCACAAATACCTTGGGCGAAACGCATCCTTATTACATTTACAGCAAAATCGAACGACTGCGTAGAAATTTACTTTTTGATGAGAGCGAAGTGTATGTCAACGATTATGGCACCGGCAAAAGCGGCAACCGCAAAATCGCTGCCATCGCAGGCAAAAGTCTGAAGCCAGCCAATCAGGCGCAGGCACTGCACCGCATCGCTGTCCGCCTCAATCCGCGCAACATCATCGAGCTCGGCACATCATTAGGCACTACGACCGCCTACCTGGCAGCCTCCGATAGCCGGCGCACGGTCTACACCATCGAGGGAAGCGACTCGTTACTCAACGTCGCACGCACCTGTTGGCGCAATTTGCAATTGGACAACATCGAGTCTTATTGCGGCAGCATCGAATCACAGATCGACAACGTGCTGCAGAAGGCCGGCACCATCGGCATGGCATTTGTCGACGCCAATCACACAAACGAAGCGACGACGCTATATTGGGAGAAATTGTCGGCCCATACCGACGACAAATCCTTTATCGTGTTCGACGATATCCATTGGTCACCCGACATGGAAAATGCTTGGCAAAAAATTTGTATAAACCCGAAAGTCACATTATCTTTGGATTTGTATTACATGGGCATCGTGTTTTTCAACCGCGACCTGCCGCATGAATCATATCAAATCAGACTATGAAAGTTTACACAAAGACCGGTGATTGTGGTACGACCTCGCTAATCGGTAATACACGCGTTAGGAAAAACGACCCTCGGATCGAAGTATATGGCACGCTCGACGAACTTGACAGTTTTGTCGGGCTATTGAAAAATCTTCCAGAAGCGTTCACCTATCGCGAAACGCTCACCTCCATTCAAAAAGACATTGCGACACTCAACACAGTCTTTGCAGCGGACGAGCAGCACAAAACCCTATTTGGAATAGGGTCTGAACGAACATTGTGGCTTGAGCGGGAAATCGACGCCATTTCAGCCAAACTACCGCCTATAACCGAATTTCTGATTCCGGGAAACGGATATGCGAACGCCCTGTGCAATGTTTGCAGAACAGTTTGCCGGAGAGCCGAAAGACGAGTTTATGACTTGGAACTGACACCAGCACAAGCCACTGCAGCCTGTTACATAAACAGATTATCGGATTTTTTATTCGTATTGGGGCGCGAATTAGCAGAAAATGATTAAAATTTTTGCATAATAATTGTGCAAACTAAAAAAATGCCTATCTTTGTACGCTTTTTAAGAAAAGGAAATATCTTTGCAATAACTAACCGAAAGAAAAATGTATTGGACGCTTGAATTGGCATCGAAGCTTGAAGATGCACCCTGGCCGGCAACCAAGGAGGAATTGATAGATTTTGCCGTGAGGTCCGGAGCTCCGTTGGAAGTTATCGAGAACTTACAGGAGATTGAAGACGAAGGAGACATATATGAAACAATTGAAGATATTTGGCCTGACTACCCCAGCGAAGAAGATTTTTTCTTCAATGAGGACGAATATTGACATTTGTTTGGTTGTTTTATAAAAAAATTGTATCTTTGCAGTTACGATAGGTGTGAAATTGTGGCAAAAAAGTATTTTTGTTTATTAGCAATCGTATTTTTCACGATTAACGCCTATGCCCAACATAGAATTGAATTCAGCCAATATATGCTGAATTTAAATACAACAAACCCCGCGGCGGCGGGTCACAACGATATGATCAATGTTTTCGGAACATTCCGTTCACAACATTCTGGATTTGAGGGTGCACCGATTACATATGACATTAGTGCTGATGTAGGATTTAACATTGGAAGTACCAAACATGGTGCGTATGCCGGTTTTTACGACAATCGCGTAGGCTTGTTCCGATACCAGGATGTAAGTATTGGATACGCCTACCGTTTTCCTATTGCCGACGGTGCGCTTAGCGGCGGGTTCAACGTGGATTTCAACACAGTCAGTTACGATACTGAGCGGTTGCACGAAGTGGAATCCGACTATCATAGCTCAGGCGATCCGGTAATCGCGCAAACCGAAGGAAACGACTTCCACGTTGACCTGAATGTTGGTTTTTTGTACCATAACCCGCATTGGTGGGCAGGAATTTCCCTGCGAAACATTTTAACACCAGACTATGAGTTAGGGACAAACACCTTTTACGAAAAGACGATGAACCTCTTTTTCATGGGCGGCTACCACTTCAAATTCAACAATCCTTTATATCGGCTGAATGTATCGGGAATGATTGACACTGATTTTATTTCATGGAGCGGTGTGATGAACGCCAACATAGAATACAAGGAGCGCTACTGGGGAGGCTTGGGATACAGAATTGACGGCGCGGTGATATTCATGGCAGGCATCAAGGTGTTCAACGGATTGGTCATCGGATATTCGTTCGATTTACCGACATCGTCACTGATTCGCTCCGCAGGCAATCACGAGGTGGTCTTATCGTATAGTTTTACAATAGACAAAGCAAATAAAAACAAATATAAGAGCATTAGATTTTTGTAGCATATAACCGTAAAACCAACATGAAAAAGTTACTGTTTTCGTTACTGGCGGCTTTATTATTAGTTAGCTGTAGCAATCAAAGTAGTGGAGAGTTAGTCGGCGTGGAAGGGGAAGCTTGGAAAGAACCCAATCCATACGGCATGGTGTATATCAAGCCGGGTTCCTTTACTATGGGAGCCAACGACCAAGATGCCAACTGGGCAGCATCCACTCAAGCAAAAGTAGTGTCTATCGATGCTTTCTGGATGGACGAGACCGAAATCACCAACCGTGAGTACAAACAATTCGTATTCTGGGTTCGTGACTCAATCGCTCTCGAAAAACTCGTAAACATCGACGGTGAGGATTCTGAGTTTGCCGTACACGACCGCAAAACCGGCGAAGTACGTTACAAACAGGGTGGTCGTCCCAACGATGCCGACCGTGACGACATCGAGAAGAAGATCAAGCTGAACTGGGACAAACCAATTCCTTGGACAAAGCAAGAGACAGAAGAACAGGCTAAAGTCATCGACTCGATGTTCTACACCGACGACGAAGCCCTCTCCTACTCACGCGAGCTAAATGGTCAGTTGCTTAACTACCAATATCGCTGGATTGACTACAACCAGGCCGCACTTAAACGTAACAAATTCAACCACAATAAAGCCGGTTATAACAAACCCGACCTTTCCAAACTGGGTAACGGCAAAGACAGTGCAGACCTTTTCGTACAGAAAGACACTGCATGGATCAACGAAGAAGGCGAAATCGTCAACAAGACCAAGTTTGTTGAGTTGCGTACTCGCCGCGACTTCATCTCTTCAAGAATTATCAATGTATATCCTGACACCTTGTGCTGGGTACGCGACTTCACCTACGCTTACAACGAGCCGTATATGCGCATGTATTTTGCACACGATGGTTACGGTGACTATCCTGTAGTTGGTGTAAGCTGGGAGCAAGCATCCGCTTTCTGCTACTGGCGTACAAGCTTCTACAACGGCGCTCAAATCAAAGCTGGTCGCCGTATTGTACAAGACTATCGTCTGCCGACCGAATCAGAATGGGAATATGCCGCACGTAGCGGTCGTTCGCTCTCGATGTATCCTTGGGGAGGTACTTACATCCGTACCGCAAGAGGCTGCTTCTTGGCTAACTTCAAACCTATGCACGGTAACTACTCTGTTGACGGATTCATGATTGCCGCAAAAGTCGGATCGTTCCCGCCCAATGACTACGGTTTGTACGACATGGCCGGCAACGTTGCAGAATGGACTTCTTCTGCATTCCACGAGTCGAACTACAGCTTCGTAAACGACTTGAACCCGAGCTACAACTACAACGCACAGGCAAAAGACCCGCAAATCATGCGTCGTAAAGTAATCCGCGGTGGTTCGTGGAAAGATATCGGCTACTACTTGCAATGTGCTACCAGAACCTACGAGTATCAAAGCGAAACTCGCTGCTACATCGGTTTCCGTTGCGTTCGTAGTGTGATTGGTGCTAACTACCAATAATTATAATGCTACAATTCTTTAAAAAACATAAACAAAACTCTAAAACTTAAAATCTGAAAAAAAATGGCAAATTTCTTTTCAACTCCTAAAGGAAAAAGAATCACAGGTGTAGCCTATGGTTTGGGAGCATCCGTAGTAATCGTGGGTGCATTGTTTAAAATTCAACACTATCCCGGTGCGGGCGCTATGTTGATGGTTGGTATGCTTATCGAGGCTTGCTTGTTCGCTATTTCAGCATTCGAAGATCCTCACAAAGAATACCACTGGGAAAAAGTTTACCCGCAATTGGCTGACGGCGAAGCTGTCACCCCAGCTGCCGGAGCTAGCAAAGCCGTATCCAAAGGCAATACCATCGACGAAATCGCACAAGCTGGCTCAATGTCGGTAAGCGATGCACAAAGACTGAACGAAGGTATCAAACGTTTGAGCGAATCAGCTAACCAAATCGCTGATGTAACCGCAGCCGTTTCGGCAACTTCGAACTACGCTCGCAACATGAACGCCGCTTCTGATGCTATCAGCTCGTTCGCTGCTACCCAATCTAACTTGAAATCGTCTTCTGACTCGTTGTTCGCATCATACAAAACCGTTGCCGAAAGCATGGGTGCAGTTGCTAACGATGCTCAAGACTACATGAAAGAAATGCAAGGCATCACCAAAAACCTGTCTTCGATCAACGCAGGTTACGAAATGCAAGTTAAGGGCATGACCTCGCAAGTTGACATGATCAATGGTGTGACCGAGAACATGAAGAAAGTACAAGACGCCTTGAATAGCGCAGCTAACGAATCTACCGAATTCAAGAGCCAATTGACCAAATTGACCCAACAGCTGAACAGCTTGAACAGCATTTACGGCAACATGTTGGGTGCTTTCAACGTAAATAGATAATCATTATTACTTTAACAAATTAACTAAAGCAATAATATGGGTGCAACGAATTGCCCGGAGACCCCGCGGCAGAAAATGATTAGCATGATGTACTTGGTGTACACGGCCTTGCTGGCATTGAACGTGTCCACCGACGTACTGAAGGGCTTCACCGTCGTTCAAAAGAGCTTGTCTCAATCCATTGAAACGACTACCAAGAAGAATGCTTCTTTGATGGCCTCTTTGGAAAGCATGAAAAGCTTGAACGAGAAAAAAATCGGCCCATGGTTAGAAAAAGCCGAGACGGTGAGAGAACGCTCTCAAGCCCTCGTATCCCAAGTAAACGACCTTAAATACAAAATTATTTCAACAGCTGACGGTATTGAAGAAAGCGAGTTGAAAGCAATGGAGGAAAAAGGAGAAGAATACGAGATTCAGAAGAAAGACAATTTGGACATTCCTGCTCAAGTTGCCTTGAACACAGCTCAAAAGAACGACGCCTACTATGGAAAATACCTGAAAGACAGCATCGATTCTTATGTAGCATTCGTTTCTGAAATCGTAGCAAACGACACCACGTTGGTATCTACAATCAAAAACAGTTTGTATACCGGCGAAGCAAAACAAAAAGACGGACAAATGGTTGATTGGTTACACCGTACATTCGACCACATGCCACTTGTTGCCGTTGTAACTTTGTTGACCAAAATTGAACAAGACATCCGCAACACCGAAGCTGACGTAATCAGCAACATCATCGGTTTGGTTGACGCCGGAGACTTCCGCGTTAACAAAATCACTGCTGAGGTTATTCCGGTATCGTCGTATGTTACACGTGGAGGCAAATATTCCGCACGTATCATTTTGGCTGCTGTCGACTCAACCAAAACTCCTGAAATTATTGTAAACGGAAAACCGCTTCCCGAAGGTGAGCAAGTTTACTCAGTAGCTTGCGGTAGCGTAGGTAAATTCCCCATCAAAGGTGAAATTCGCTTGACGAAACCTGACGGCACCACAGCCGATTATCCTTTCGACAGCGAGTACATCGTAGGTGAACCGACCGCTATTGTATCGGCCGACTTGATGAACGTATTCTATGCTGGTATCGACAACCCCGTCAGCATTTCTGTTCCGGGTGTCGCTGCAGCCAACATCAATGCTACAGCATCAAACGGTACCTTGGTTAAGAAAGGTAGTGGCTGGTCTATCAAACCGCTCCGTGTAGGTCAACCTTGCAACATTGTTGTATCGGCCAAAGGCGATGATGGTAAAACCCAGACATTCCCGGCAAGACCGTTCCGTGTAAAAGCATTGCCTCCTCCATTGGCATTTATTGCCTACACCGAGAATGGCGTACCTGCCAAATACAAAGGCAGCAAGCCTTTCGGCAAAGCAAACTTGGTAGGATCTAAAGGCGTTAGAGCCGAATTGGACGATGCTGACTTGGATGTAAAATACAACGTACTCGGTTTCGACTTGAACTACTACGACTCAATGGGTAACACCATCGTAAAAACCGCAACCGGTAGTGACTTTACAAACGATCAGAAAGACGTAATGCGTAAGATGAGCAAAGGTAAAAAGTTCTATATCTCGCGCGTACGTGCCAAAGGTCCGGACGGAATCGAAAAGATTCTTCCGCCTATAGAAGTAATTGTAAATTAAAAAATTGAGAGCCATGAAGACGTATTATCGTAGTTTAATTTTCGGATTATTGGCAATCATTGCCATGCCGGCAATTGCACAAGAGGACGACTATTTTGAGTTCTTTGGTGAAGACCGCGAGATGGATAACTTGCCCACCAGTATCTTGCTGGAGGATCGTGTACCCATCAAGTACAATAACCCGCGCGCCGATGATATTATTTGGCAGAAGGTTGTTTATCGAGTAATTGATTTGCGTGAAAAAATCAATTATCCCTTGTACTTCCCTGAAGAAGCCGGCGATAATCGTCAGAGCTTGTTTACCACCATCTTCCGATTGTTCGAAGAAGGCAAGATCAAATGTTACAACTATTTGGATAACAAAGAGATCTTTACTGAAGATGAACGTTTGGATTTCGACGATTTCGTAAAATCCTGCAACATCCTGCTCACCGTAAAAACCGACTCGATTACGGGCGACACCTTGAGCACCGAGATTCAAGAGAGCGATATCTTTAACCGCGAGGTAATGAAATACTACCTCAAAGAAGTATGGTTCTTTGACAAACACAACTCTATTTTCTCGGTACGCGTTATTGCCCTCTGCCCGATTTGGTACGAAAACGACTATGAGTTGGGATTAAAGAAACGTCCTTTGTTCTGGACAACCTACGACGGCTTGCGTCCGTATCTTGCCAGACAAGAAGCTTTGATCACCGACCGTAACAACGGTGGTCGCGAAACCGTTGACGACTTGTTCATCAAACGTCGTTTCGGCAGCTACATCTTCAAAGAGTCTTCTACCAAAAACCGCAACTTGTTGGAATACAACAATACGGCAGCAGAAATGCACAAAGAACAAGAACGCATCAAAAATGAAATTTTCAATTTTGAGCAGGACTTGTGGGAATACTAATTGAAGTACTTCAATAGAAAAAACCGCTACGAGTTATTTCGTAGCGGTTTTTTATTTGCAAAAATATCTCTTTTTATACTTATAAATTGTTAATACCTACGGCAGAAAATAAAGAATATAACTATCTTTGCAACGAAAAGTACACTTAGAAGTAAGAATCAATGAAAGTACAACGTCATATTGCAAGACAACTGCTCCTTACAGCAATCTGCCTTTGGGGTACTGTTGTTTTGGCACATGCCGAATACAACCATGAATTAGGTTTGACAGCGGGTACTTCATTCTATTTGGGCGACGCCAACCACGTTACGGTCTTCAACCGCGCCAGTTGGACTGCAGGTGCTTTTTACCGCTATAACATCGATACCCGTTGGGCAATTCGTTTCAAAGGACAATATGCCCGAATGAACGGGAACTCTGATGATTTCGGATACAAATTTCCAAACGGTCAAACCGGCGTCAAGTTTAGCAGAGGCCTGACTGACTTGTCGCTCACCACCGAATTCAATTTTCTGGATATTGGCGAATCCAGATATTACAAAGGACGATTTAAGGCCACTCCTTACATAGCACTCGGCATTGGATGTGCTATCTACAACAACTATGGAGATGGGCACATGTTCAATGTCAACCTGCCTTTTGCCATTGGAGGAAAATGGCTGGCAACAAAGCGTCTTACATTAGGATTGGAATGGTCGATCCATAAACTGTTTGCAGACGATTTGGATGTAACAGGACCTGAAAATGCGATACTGAAGGATCCTTATGGTACAGGGAAAGTCGGTTTTATCGATACGGATTGGTACTCAACCCTTTGGGTATCCATCTCATGCAAATTGTTTACCACCCGCAAATTCTGTAAATAAGAAATGAACACCCCTACACAAATAAGTACCGACAATATTCCCAAACACATTGCCATCATCATGGACGGCAACGGCCGCTGGGCGAAAAAAAACGGCAAGCCAAGAATCTACGGGCATCGCAATGCCCTTAAAGCCGTCCGGGAGGCAACCGAAACCGCAGCGGAATTAGGTGTCAGATATTTGACCTTGTATGCATTTTCGGAAGAAAATTGGAATAGACCAGCTGCAGAAGTGAACGGGCTGATGGAATTATTGGCATCAGCAATTGAGACCGAGACCACCACCCTGCTCAACAACAACATAAGGCTGCTGACGATCGGGCATACCGACAAATTGCCTGCAACTGTGGCAGAACAGTTGGGAAAGAGCATTGAGCGCACAGCAGGCAATACCGGGTTAACCTTGATTTTAGCCTTGAGCTATTCTTCGCACGATGAAATCACAGAAGCGGCCAAAAGCATTGCACAAGATGTCAAAGATGGCAAAATTCAAATCGAGGACATCGACAAAGAGTTGATTGGCAATCGATTATACACAAAAAACATTCCCAATCCGGAACTACTCATTCGGACAAGTGGAGAGTCCCGACTAAGCAATTTCCTGTTGTGGCAAAGCGCCTATACAGAATTGTATTTTACAAATCTGCTTTGGCCGGATTTCCGCAAGTCAGATCTCAAAGAAGCCATTTTGAATTACCAGAATAGGGAAAGAAGGTTCGGCAAAACAAGTGAACAAATCAAAGAGGAGAAATGAACCGAATCATACCCATACTTTTTTTCTTGATTTGTTGCGTTTGGACAGTCTATGCCCAAACGGAAGAACTGCAGGTGGAAAGCGAAGGCACAACCACCAAAGAGGCTGTCATCAGCGGTGAAGAGCTGCCAGAGTTGGACTACACCAATCCCAAGGAATATGTCATTGAGGAAATCACCGTGACTGGAGAGCACAATTACGAGGATTATGTAATCATCGGATTTTCAGGATTGAAGGTGGGCGACAAAATAAAAATTCCCAGCGAAGACGTTTCTGACGTAATACAACGATTCTGGAAACAAGGATTGTTCGCCAATGTGCGCGTTGAAATCGCAGCCATTCGCGGCGACAAGATTTGGATAAACCTTCACCTTGACCAACATCCTCGTATTTCACAAGTCAACTACATCGGTGTCAAGAAAAAAGATACCGAGGAGTTGGAGAAAGGCCTCGGTCTCAAAAAAGGTATCCAGGTAACGCCGTACGTAATAGACAAGGCTACCAAGTACGCTAAAAAGTACTTTGCAGAAAACGGATACTACTATGCGAAGGTCGAAATCACCCCTCGCCCCGACGATGCACAAGGGGTGTTCAATATTGTCGATGTCAAAATCGACAAAGGCAAACGAATTCGTGTAAACCGCTTGTACATTGACGGAAACAACTCGCTCAAAAAGACCAAGTTGGACTATGCTATGAAGAAAACGAACGATCGTCATAACCTCCTGAATTTCTTCCGAAGCAAAAAGTTCATTCCGCAGGAATACGAAAACGACAAATCGCTATTTATTGACAAGTACAACGAGTACGGATATCGGGATGCAGTGATCGTATCTGACAGTGTGGTTCCCGACCCAAAGAAGCCCGAGAAATATGTCAACGTGTACATCAAGGTAGACGAGGGCGACCAATACCATTTCCGCAACATTTCGTGGACAGGCAACACGGTGTACAATACCGAATACCTGCAACGCGTGCTTATGCTCAAAGAGGGCGACGTATATAACCAGAAGAAACTTAACCAACGGCTCAATGAAGACGACGACTGCGTAAGTAACTTGTATCTCGACAACGGTTACCTGTTTTTCAACATGCAACCGGTCGAAGTTAAAGCCGAGAACGATTCGATTGACTTGGAGATTCGCATTGCGGAAGGGAAACAAGCGACAATCAATCGCGTTAATATTGTAGGTAGCGAATACCTCTACGAACACGTCGTGCGTCGTGAGTTGCGCACAAAACCCGGCGACTTGTTCCGCAAAAGCGACATTATGCGTTCGATGCGCGAATTGGCGGCAACGGGACACTTCTCGACAGAAGAAGGCAAGATGGACATCAAAACCGAGCCAGACCCCGAAAACGGCACGGTTGACTTGACTTATATCCTTGAAGCAAAGCGCAACGACCAAGTGGAATTGTCATTCGGATGTGGCCAAACGGGTGTCGTCGGCATTTTAAGTCTGAAGTTCACAAACTTCTCTATCAAAAACATTTTCAACGGAAAACGTTGGCGACCGCTACCCCAAGGCGATGGGCAAACCCTTACGCTCAGAGCCCAAACGAATGGTATGTATTATCAGGCTTACAGTTTGTCTTTTGTTGAGCCTTGGTTAGGAGGAAAACGTCCCAACAACTTCTCCTTCTCGGCGTATTACTCGATTCAATCAGGCGTGAGCAGCAGTTATAACTCGAGCTACTACTACGGATACTACTCCGACACAGATTCGTACAACTCGTGGTATTCATCGTCGTACGACCCGGACAAGTACATCAAGACTTTGGGAATCGCCGCCGGTATCGGTACGCGTTTGAGCTGGCCCGACGACTATTTCAGCATCTACGGCCAGGTGTCATACCAGAACTACCACCTGAGCCAATGGAACTATTTTGCCCTGCATACCGGCTATGCCAACAACTTGAATTTTTCGGTAACACTATCGCGAAATTCGATGGATCAGCCGATTTATCCGTCGCGCGGCTCCGACATGTCGCTCACATTCTCGCTAACCCCACCCTATTCGCTAATGGATGGTATCGACTATGCAAATGCCGACCAACAAACGAAGTACGCTTGGATTGAATATTACAAAATCAAGTTCAAATCGCGATTCTTCGTACCGCTAACCCCCAATAACAAACTCGTTTTGATGGGACGCGCCGAATTTGGGTTCCTAGGCTATTACAATTATAACAAACGTTCTCCATTCGAGACATTTTGGGTCGGCGGCGACGGTATGACCGGCTATAGCAGCACCTACGGCACGGAAACGATAGCGCTGCGCGGTTACACCAACGGATCGCTGACGCCCTATTACGATGACGGCAGCATTGCAGGTAACATCTATACCAAACTGACCGTTGAGCTGCGTTACCCGATTTTGTTGAAACAAAGCACCATGGTTTGGGGACTCGGTTTTGTGGAAGCTGGTAACTGCTGGCGCGAATATTCAGATTTCAATCCGCTGAAACTCAAACGCTCGGCAGGTGTAGGTCTGCGCGTCTATATGCCGATGTTCGGTTTGTTAGGTGTTGACTGGGCGTATGGTTTCGACGAGGTGAACGGCAAACGTAGCGGTAGCCAGTTCCACTTTGTAATCGGACAAGAGTTCTAACTTCCGAAATAATGATGACACAAACCATAAAAAAGATAAAATACACCATCGGGCATATTTATCTTAAACCTTTTTATGTATCTTTGCGTCTATATTGGAAAATTGCTTGAAAAATACAAAGCGTCTCAAGCAAACAAATGGTTTACTTAAAACGAAATGCGTATGAAAAAGACTTTACTCGTATTATGTGCCATGGCGATAAGCACCATGGCTGGTTTCGCCCAGAAATTCGCTTTGGTTGACATGGAATATATTCTGAAAAATATTCCGGCCTTTGAGTCCGCTTCCCAACAATTGGAACAAAGTTCAAAAAAATGGCAGAAAGAGATTGATGCCTTGAATGAGGAAGCCAATGTACTTTACAAAAACTACCAAGCTGAAATGGTGTTTCTTTCGGACGAGCAGAAAAAAGAACGCGAACG
>JAGACJ010000113.1 GCA_017614195.1 Paludibacteraceae bacterium | reverse complement strand
GTGCTGAGCGACTGTCTGGTCGAAGGCACGCTGGCCGACGCCCAGCCGCTCGACCACTTCCAGTTCCTGAAGATCGGCTATTTCTGCGTGGACAAGCACTCTACACCCGGTCATCTGATTTTCAACCGCACCGTCTCGCTCAAAGACAATTGGGCCAAGAAATAAAAAAGGAAAGAAACAAAAAAGAAGGTTGGCGAAAGCCAACCTTCTTTTTTTATGGATTTTAAACCAACGGTTTAAATAATTCCAAGCAATTTTGCGTTTTTGGTAATCTTTTCGACGGCCTCGTCGATCTGGTCGAAGGTGTGCGTGGCCATCAGCGAAATGCGGATCAGCGTGTCTTCCGAAGGAACGGCCGGCGAAACCACCGGGTTGACGAAGATACCGTCTTCGAGCAACATCTGCGTCAGGCGGAAGGTCTTTTCGTTGTCGCGTACAAACAGCGGGATAATCGGCGTGGTCGTATGTCCGATTTCGAAACCGATACGGCGGAACGCATCGAGCATACGGTGCGTATTGGCCCAAAGCTGTTTGGGACGCCACGTTTCCTCCTGCATCACATCCAAGGCAGCCAACACGGCACCCGTAGCCGCCGGCGTAATGCTGGCCGAGAAGATGAAGGTGCGCGAGTTGTGGCGCAGGAAGTTGATCACATCCTTGTTGGAGGCCACGAAACCGCCGATGGTCGCCAGCGATTTGCTGAAAGTACCCATCACCAGTTCGACCTCGTCGCTCAAGCCGAAATGCTCGCAAACGCCGGCACCGTGCTCGCCGAAGAAGCCCAGCGAGTGCGCCTCGTCAATCATGATGGAGGCATTGTATTTTTTGGCCAGTTTGACCATTTCGGGCAGATTACAAACATCACCCTCCATGCTGAATACTCCGTCCGAAACAATCATCTTGATTTTGTCGGGTTCGGCTTTCTGAAGGAATTTCTCCAACTCCTCCATGTCATTGTGACGGTATTTGAATTGTTTGGCCATGCTCAAACGCGAACCTTCGATAATCGAGGCATGGTTCAAACGGTCAAGGTACAGATAATCCTGACGACCACCCAAACAAGGAATCACACCAGAGTTCACCGTAAAACCAGTGGCATAAACCATGGCTTCTTCTTTGCCAACCAATTTGGCCAAACGTTCTTCCAGTTCGAGGTGGATATCAAGCGTTCCGTTCAAAAAACGCGAACCGGCACAACCTGTTCCGTATTTTTCTGTAGCTTTGATAGCTCCTTCCTTGATGCGGGGGTGGTTGGTCAATCCAAGATAACTGTTCGAGCCCATCATTAAAACGGGCTTGCCATTGATTTGCACAATGGTATCTTGATCTGATGAAATAGGTCTGAAATAAGGATAAACACCCAATGCCTTGGCCTTTTGCGGGGCATCATACTGTGCAAGGCGTTCACTTAGAATACTCATTAGTCGTCTTTGTTTTTATTAAAATTGAGTACAAAAGTACGTTTTTTTTTATAAAAAATAACGAAATCGTCACCGAAAATCAATTCAAATCCAACAAACCTTCAGGGACTTGCATTTCGATAACACGCTCATCGTGGCGAATATCGAGAATATACTCCTCAACCGCTGGTATAAACACTTCTCCATCAGGTGTTTCCAGCACAAATAACACATTGTCGGTCATGTCATTCACCGACGTGATTTTTCCGACAGACACTCCATCCACCATGACAGAAAAACCGACAAAGTAATCATAGGTGTACGAAGAGTCGGCCTCGCGCAGCGCAACAGGCAGGTAGAACTCCTTGTCACAAAATTCCAAGGCGGTTGACTCGCTGTCCACTCCTTCTATTTTCACCAATTCGGTTGTATCGGATTTCGGACGGCGCGATTCGATAAAAAACGGAATGTACAATCCGTCTATCAACACAAAGAAACAATCCGTATCGAGAAACGACGTGCTTTGGAATGCGAAAATCAGTTCGCCCTTCACTCCGTGCGTTTTCAAGATCTTACCGGCTTGAAACAAGTCATTTGATGTAATCATAAGGCAGACAATTCAAATGTATGGTTGACCGTATGAGGTATTTCCTCCCGATAATGGGTAACAAAAATCATGCTGCGTTGCCGCTGCTCTGCAAAACGGTTGATCAACTGCTGGCACAGCTGCTTGTTTGACGTGTCCATTCCGTGAAACGGCTCGTCAAGGATCAGTAATTCAGGATTTTTCACCAAAGATCTGACAAACAACAACATACGTTGCTCTCCCGATGAAATTTTTAAAAACGAACGCTGCTCAAGCGAACGCAACCCGACCACATCGAGCCATGCTTGCGCCAAACGTGTCTGCTCATCGCTGCATTTGCGAAACAGCCCCACACTGTCAAAGAACCCGGATTGGATTACCGACAGACACGGAATATTCTCCAAATAATACAAATGCATTTCGGACGAGGTGTAACCGATGCGCTTTTTGATATCCCATATACTTTCGCCACTTCCGCGTTTACGGTCGAAAAGCCAGATAGGCAGTGCATACGCTTGCGGATTATCGGCGAACACATAACTGAGCAAAGTCGATTTTCCCGAACCATTAGGTCCTAACAACGCCCACTTCTCTCCTTTTCGCACGGTCCATGACAAATCGCGTTGAATAAAACGATCGCCATATCGGATATCCAGATGACGCATATCCAACACATTTTCGTATTTTCCCATTTCGGGCGAAGGTGTTCCTGTCGGAAATTGCACTTGCTTGTCCGGCAAAACCGGTTCTGTATGTCGGAAGCCGGAAATCGGGCCACAATAAACCGGGTGGCAAGCTTCCAAATGCAAAATATGGGTAGTGCATGAAGGAATGTCACGCAAAGTCGGAACCAGAATCAGCAATGGAATTCCCTCTGCCATCAAACGTTCAAAAAGGGCATTGAGCGAATCACGCGAAGCAACGTCCAATCCTACAAAAGGATTGTCAAAAACCAGCATTTTGGGACGTTTCAGCAAGGCACCAGCAATGAGCAGACGCCTAAGCTGGCCGCTCGACAACGACACCAGTCGCTGTTGGAGGAGAGGTTGTAACTGCATCAAGCCGACCACTTGACCAACCGCAGCCGCATCGGCATCACGCAAGAACAACTCTTCGACTGTCGGCGACAGTTCGGCATCTTGCGATTGGAAACGCTGTTGGTAATAAGACTCTCTGAAATTGGCAAGGGTGTATGTTGACTGGAAACTGACCGTACGGATAAACTGTCTGGCATACAACGCACCTTTCTGTGTCGTTTCCAGTGCGTTCAAAAAAGGATATTCAACCGACCCATGCGCACAACCGTATTTTCCGCAGATCACTTCGCTCAACAGCGTTTTTCCACTACCGTTCGGTCCGTAGAAAGTCCAACACTGTCCATAGCGTATCTCGAAATCAAAAGCCTCTGCGAAATTACAGTCCGGTACCCGTGGAACCACCGCATTCAGTCGAAGAAACGTGCCGTTATTCATACATCTGGTCTGATTTCGCCTTTATGGCGTACAAAGGTAGTGAAAACCCTTGTCATATCAAATAAAAATCGTACTTTTGCAGTTGGTGACAAACACTGCAGTTGTCCCCAATTTTGCATATAAACATAATACCACAATAGAATGTTACGAATTGCCGTACAAGCTAAGGGCCGCTTACACGAAGAGACCATGAAAATGCTCGAGGAGTCAAGCATCAAAATAGAGACTTCAAAACGTTTGTTATTGATTCAATCGCCCAATTTTCCCGTAGAGATTTTGTTCCTGCGCGATGACGACATTCCACAGGCAGTCGCTACCGGAATTGCAGACGTGGGTATTGTCGGCGAAAACGAATATGTGGAAAAAGGCGAAGACGCAGCTATCGTAAAACGGCTCGATTTCAGCAAATGCCGCTTGTCACTGGCCATTCCCAAGGATGTGAATTATCAGGGACTGCAGTGGTTCGAAGGTAAAAAGATCGCCACCTCGTATCCCGTCATCCTGCAAAGTTTCTTGAAAAAGAACAACATCAATGCAGAAATCCACGTCATCACCGGGTCGGTCGAAATTGCCCCCGGCATCGGCTTGTCAGACTGCATTTTCGACATCGTAAGTTCGGGTAGCACGCTGGTCAGCAACAACCTCAAGGAAGTCGAAGTGGTTATGCGCTCCGAAGCCCTGATGATTGGCAACAAGAAACTCAGTGCCGACAAACAAGCCATCCTCGACGAGTTGCTGTTCCGTTTCGATTCATACAAAAACGCTGAAGGGAAAAAATACATCATTCTCAATGTTCCGAACGACAAAATAGATGCAGTCAGCAAACTACTGCCTGGAATGAAATCCCCTACAATCACTCCTTTGGCCGAAGAAGGTTGGTCTTCATTACAATCGGTTATTGAGGAAAAGACATTCTGGGATATTATCAGCCAACTGAAAGCCATAGGAGCAGAAGGCATCTTGGTCGTTCCCATCGAAAAAATGATTTTATAAGCATCCGACAATGGAAATCATACGTTATCCCAAAAGATCGGACTGGTCCAAACTGCTTGAGCGTCCGCACTTTGACCAAAGCAATCTGTACGACCTTGTACGCAATGTCCTCAACGATGTGCGCACCAATGGCGACAGCGCAGTCAAGGCGTATGAGCAAAAGTTCGATCATGTGGAACTGGCGTCACTCGCAGTTAGCGAACAAGAGTTTGCCGAAGCCGAAACCCTTGTACCCGAAGACTTGAAAAAAGCCATCGGTCGCGCGTTAAATAACATCCAGAAATTTCACCGGTCACAACTACACGAACTGCCCCGCATCGAGACAAGTCCTGGCGTAGTATGTTGGCAGAAAGCGCTTCCGATTGAAAAAGTCGGATTATACATTCCTGGCGGCACCGCTCCGCTGTTCTCTACCGTATTGATGTTGGCCGTACCCGCAAAAATCGCCGGCTGTGAGCAAATTGTGCTGTGCACCCCGCCCACTGCCCAAGGCAAAGTTCATCCGACAGTCCTCTACGCAGCAAAGGTTGCAGGGGTCACTTCGGTATTCAAGATCGGTGGCGTCCAGGCAATTGGCGCTATGGCCTACGGGACTGAGAGTGTTCCCAAGGTTTATAAAATTTTCGGACCGGGCAACCAATATGTCACTGCCGCCAAACAGTTAGTCAGTTTACACGACGTAGCCATCGACATGCCTGCAGGGCCTTCGGAGGTTGCCGTGCTTGCCGATAACTCGGCAGCAGCCACTCACGTGGCTGCCGACATGCTGTCGCAGGCCGAGCACGGCACCGACAGCCAATCGGTAGTCTTTACAGACGATGAGCAATTCGCTTCAGACATTGCCGACGAAGTAGCTGTACAAACCGCACAGTCGTCACGCGAGCAATACATTTCCAAATCATTGGAGCACAGCAAGATATTCGTGCTTCACGACCTCAACGAGGCTTTGGAGATGTGCAACGCATACGCCCCCGAGCACCTGATCATGTCGTGTCGTAATTACAACAAACTGGCCAATAAGGTAACCAATGCAGGCTCGGTATTCCTCGGGTACTACACTCCTGAAAGTGCCGGCGACTATGCTTCGGGAACCAACCATACACTTCCGACCAGTGGCTATGCGCATGCTTATAGCGGTGTTAACATGGACAGTTTCTTAAAGAAAACCACTTTCCAAGAAATCAGTTTGGAAGGGCTGAAAGATCTGGGACCAACCATCGAAATAATGGCCGAAGCCGAATCTTTGACCGCCCACAAGAATGCCGTAAGTGTCCGAATACATTAAAAAACGGTGAATAACACCATAAAATCGGCATTTTTCGAGCATCGCGTTTGTTTTTGGAAAAAAAATCTTTATATTTGTAAAAGAAAATAACAACAAGAGAAACTCTTAATAAACACTATCATTAACTATTAAAATTAAAGAATTATGGAAAAACTCGTAAAAGAAATCGAAGCTTTGATGGGCGAATTCTTGAAAAACGCTAAAGATCAAGTAGAAAAAGGCAACAAAGCAGCTGGTATGCGTGCCCGCAAAGAATCTTTGGACATTGAGAAAAAACTGAAAGAATTCCGTAAAATCTCAATCGAAGCTTCTAAATAATTAACGAGCTAAAAAAAACTAAAAAAGTCTTGGCAAATCGCCAAGACTTTTTTTTGCACTTTATTTAATTTGAGCGGAAAACGGGGTTCGAACCCGCGACCCTCAGCTTGGGAAGCTGATGCTCTGCCAACTGAGCTACTTCCGCTTATAAAAGTTGAATTACTCTGCTTTCAACACATTCATGGTCGCCATACGAATGGCTGTAATTCCGGCTTCAACCCCTTTGTTGCCTAAAGCACCACCAGCACGATCCAACGCTTGTTGTTTGTCATTGACCGTAAGCAAGCCAAAAATGACCGGTGCCATCGGGCTCAATTCATCGATATTTGAATGGGCATTCAGGTAACTGATTCCCTGCGTAACGCCGCTACAGATATAATCGAAATGCGGAGTATCGCCTCTAATCACACAACCGATAATGATAATGGCATCGTACTTACAACGCATCTGAAAACAATGCGCAGCGTATGTCAATTCAAAAGCACCCGGAACATGCACCACATCGATTTTGGTGGCACCATTCGATTTAAGTGCCTCAACTGCACCCTCATACAACTTGAAAGTAATGTCCGAATTCCAGTCGGCTACAGCAATAGCAAACTTTTTTTTGCGCACAATCGAAGCTGGCGGCAACGAATTCGGATCATACTCCGACAAGTTATGCAAGCGAGATGCCATACAGATTATTTCGAAACGTTTTCAATATACTTGTCAATCTCAAGTACATCCGAAACCTGAACCTTACCGGCACATTCGGTTTTAATGGTCTCATAAGCTTCAAGGGCTTTCTTTTCTTCACCCATTGCTTCGTAAACCTTTGCCAACTTGAACAAGGCATTGGCTTTTACGACCTCAAGATCTGCCTTGGCAGCTTTTTCGAAGTAGTTAACAGCCTTTTTGTTATCGCCTTTTTGCACATAACAATCGCCAATAGCGGCATATACATTGTATTTAACCACATCGTCTTTCAACGATGCCTTTTTCAAGAAATCCAAAGCCTCGTCGTACTGACCCATACGATAATAAGACAATCCGGCATACACCTTCGCCAACTCACCGCTTTTGGTCAAACCATACTCATCGGCTATTGCGACAAAACCTATATAAGAGACACTATCTCCGTTAACCGAAGTTTCATAGTTTTGTGCAGCAAAGAAGTTTTGTCCCAGCAACAATTGTTCGCGCGCTTCAGTTTCTTTCGAGTTCAACACCGACATAGCAATCAAAACGCCTGCCACAATTAGCAATACAACGGCTAAGGCAACCAAAATCGCATTTTTGTGTTCAACGATAAACGCTCCTGTTTTGGTCAAAGCCTTGTCAACATTTTCCGTAACTTCTTTTTCTGTTGGGGTCTGAGTACTACTATTTTTAGCCATTTCTTCTTAGATTATTATTTTTCGGTTTGCAAATTTACATTATTTTTTTCTGATTTATGCAGAATACCAGCGAATTGTTTATCATTTACTGAAAAAAAACGCAAATTCATTTTTACTTTTACAGAATTTGATTACCTTTGCACTCGGAAAACGGAGTAAGTCATTTCTCCCCACTCAAAACAACAACAAGGTTCCTTGGCCGAGTGGTTAGGCACCGGTCTGCAAAACCGTTTACAGCAGTTCGATTCTGCTAGGAACCTCAACAAAAAAGTCTGCATTTGATGCAGACTTTTTTATTTCATCTCCACCGCGCAAATTACAGGGAGCGAACTTCATATATATGCTTCATTTCACGGATATGATCGAGCACCTTATGCCATTCTTCCACCGAGTGCACATACAACCGGATGGTGCAATCGATAATCTCGTCGTTGGTAAAACTCTCAATAGATTCTATTCCCAACTGCAAATTACCCGACAATTCGGTCATCAAGTCGAGTAAGAAACCATTACGATTGACTGCTTTGATACGGAAACCAATCGGAAACTCCTTTTTGACATTCGACAAATCAACATTTTCGATACGGTCTCCCTGTTGCGCCGACAACGAAATCGATAACGGGCAATTGCATTTGTGCACCAACACCCTACCGTCTTCCTGTTTGAAACCGACCACTTCATCGCCTGGCAGTGGATGACATTCATCACAAAACACAAAATGCAAATCAGTTTCGTCAACACACTCTCTCTTGAGGTATTGCCGAATTAGGGTACGCGCCTTGTAAGTCTTGGCGGCATTCACCCAATCAGCCTTGGGGCCGCCAGTCTTATCTGTACCGATTTTAACACGATCGCCACGTTGCAAAACCGTCTTAATCGAGCTAAGTTGGTCATTTACAATGGCATATTTTGCATTATCACCCAACTCGGTACCAATTTCATAGGCAAAATCAATTGCTGTCGAATCCTTGGGCAAACTAACCTTACTGCCATCCGAAGCGAACACAACGATGTCGTCATTGTAAAAACTGCTGACAACATCTTCCATATAACGACCTTCCTTGCTATGCGAGGCAATGTCCTTAAGCACATCCTTAAACTTGTTAATCCAGACATCGACTCCCGATTCACGCTCCATCAAGCAACCGTATGTCGAAAGAAGCTCCATTTCTTTCGACTGGATATGCACCTCCATCCAACGGCCCTCATTGCCCATCAGTTTGCAGTGCAAACTGCGATACCCGTTATCTTTAGGCATATCTATGTAGTTGTTGACACTGAAAGGTTTTTCGGTGTACATGTCAGTCAACAACGAATAAATCTTAAGTGCCATATTCTTTTCGGTATATCCCAGCTCTTTCCAATTCGAGAAGGTGATATTCACCACTCGGATATGTTCCAATTCCTTGAACGACAAATTCTCGCGTTGTTTTTTATACCAAATGGAATAGACTGAGCGCGGATCACAAGTCACGGTCGCCTCAATACCATTATCTGCCAACGACTTCCGAATAGGTTTCATCCATTGTTCGGCAGCTTTGGTATGTTGCTTCACATAATCCGAAATTTGATTCTCCACATGGTCATATTCGTGCGGAGAACGATATTTCAGACTTAAATTTTCGAGTTCAGTCTTGATTTTGTACAAGCCCAAACGGTTAGCCAAAGGGGCATAAAAAAAGTCGGTTTCGCTTGCTATCTTAACTTGCTTCTCAAGCTTCATCGACTTTAGTGTACGCATATTGTGCAAACGGTCAGCCAACTTAATCAACAACGCCCGGATATCGTAATGAATTGAACTCAACATCCGGTCGAAGTTATCAACTTGTTTTGAGGTGACATAGCCAGACTTTTGTTTTGTCACCACCCCCACCAGAAAGGCAACGTCTTCACCAAACAACCGAGTAATATCCTCTATCGTATATTCGGTATCTTCAACTACATCATGCAACAATCCGGCGATAACAGGGTTCGTTCCTAACGACAAATCATCATTGATGATACGGGCCACCGCAATCGGATGTGTGATATACGGCTCACCATCTTTACGATATTGGGAAGAATGCGCCTTTTCGGCAAAATAATACGCGGCTTTGATGCGTTCAACGTCTTCAGGAGCATGTGTTAACGCCACTCTGCGAAACAACTCATCACGTGCGTTATCAACCAATTGCTTATAATCAACGGCCATAGGTTAAATGTTTGAGATACCAAATACAAAAATACGAATTATTTTTGTAGCATAGCACAATAATTTCGTTTGAGTTTGGGGATATGGCATAAAAAAAGAGCCTTGGGTTAAAAAACTCAAGGCTCTTTCTGAAAAACGGCGGCTACCTACTCTCACACTATACGCACTACCATCGGCGCAATTG
>JAGACJ010000112.1 GCA_017614195.1 Paludibacteraceae bacterium | reverse complement strand
TTTATTATATATGACTTTTTTATTTATTTCAATGATACGTCTTCCCATATAAATACACCTTTCACATCTGTTTCTTTATAATTCCACTCTCCCTATTTTACTCCATTTGCATCATACTCGATGGCTTTGGTTTTGCCAGGCTCTAAGTTCCAACGTTTATTGACATTGTCATCTAATCCCAAATGGAATTCAGGTGTATACCGAATGTTGTTTTGAATGAAGTAGAGCCTGAATCAATCGTCTGGACAAAGATACGCAAAAGAAATCTGTTTTACGCATTTGTTTTGTCAAGAAAATCTTGTTTCGGAATGCATTGCTTAATTAAAAAAAAACTTATTTTTGCGGTGCAATTAAACGATAGCAATATGAAGAACAATTTAATCGATGACGTACGTCGGAAAGCACAAGTTTGGATTGACGGAGAATATGACGCCGATACCAAAAAACAAGTGCAGGCAATGCTCGACAATGCCGATACCACCGATTTGGTAGAGTCTTTTTACAAAGACCTTGAGTTCGGTACGGGCGGTTTGCGCGGCATCATGGGAGTAGGTACCAACCGAATGAATATCTATACGGTAGGCGCTGCAACGCAAGGTCTGGCCAATTACCTGAAAAAAGAATTTGCCTCGAAGCCCATCAGTGTTGTAGTAGGACACGATTGCCGCAACAACAGCCGTTTGTTTGCCGAAACCACAGCGAATATTTTCTCGGCCAACGGCATCAAAGTCTATTTGTTCGAGGCGTTGCGCCCGACCCCCGAAATCTCGTTTGCGATCCGTTATTTGGGTTGCCAGAGCGGTGTTGTTGTAACGGCCAGCCACAATCCCAAGGAATATAACGGTTACAAGGCTTATTGGGAAGACGGGGCACAAGTTATCGCACCGCACGACACCAGCATTATTGCCGAAGTGGGCAAAATCAAAAAAGTGTCGGAAATCAAATTCAAAGGAAATCCCGAACTGATCGAAATTATCGGTGACAATGTGGATACCCCGTTCCTCGAAAAAATCAGCAAGCTGACGTTGTCGCCCGACAGTATCAAGCGCAACAAAGACATGAAAATTGTCTATACCCCGATTCACGGTACGGGTGCAACCTTGATTCCACGTGCCTTGAAGATGTACGGATTCGAGAATATTGTCGATGTGCCTGAGCAGAATGTGCTGACCGGAGATTTTCCGACTGTAAAGTCGCCCAACCCCGAAGAGCCGGCGGCCTTGAAAATGGCTGTTGACAAAGCCCGCGAGATTGATGCTGATTTGGTGATGGCTTCTGACCCGGATGCCGACCGTATGGGTATCGCTATCAAAAATGACAAAGGCGAGTGGATCTTATGCAATGGCAACCAGACTGCAATGATGTTCACTTACTACTTGTTGCGCCGTTGGTCGGAACTCGGCCGCCTGACAGGCAAGGAATACATCGTAAAAACCATTGTGACTACCGAAATGATGGCCAAAATGGCCGAAAAGTTCGGTGTGCCTTATTTCGATTGCTATACCGGATTCAAATGGATTGCCGCTATCATGCGTGAGCAAGAAGGCAAGATGCAGTATATTGGTGGTGGCGAAGAAAGCTACGGCTTCTTGTGCGAAGATTTCGTTCGTGACAAAGACGCCGTTTCGGCTTGCGTCATGATTGCCGAAATCGCGGCATGGACCAAAGATCAGGGCAAAACGCTCTACGAATTGTTGCAAGACATCTATGTGGAGTTCGGATTCTCGAAAGAAAAAGGTATTTCCGTTGTCAAGCAAGGCAAGTCGGGGGCTGAGGAAATCAAGAAAATGATGATGCAGTTCCGCAGTGTTCCGCCAAAAGAACTGGCAGGCTCCAAGGTGGTCGTGATTAAAGACTACGATTCGCTCCGTATGATTGATTTGGTTTCGGGCGAGACAAATAGCATTGAAATGCCAGAAACGGCTAACGTGTTGCAATACTTTACCGAAGACGGAACCAAAGTTTCGGTGCGTCCTTCGGGAACAGAACCCAAGATCAAATTCTATATCGAAGTGCAGTTGCCGCTTAAGTCGAAAGCTGATTTCGATAAGGTGAATGCCGAAGCCGAGACCAAAGTTGCCGCAGTCAAGAAGTCTTTGGGCTTGGATTGATGGCGCATACAGGATAAAAAAAGACCCTCAAGATTGAGGGTCTTTTTTTTATGCTTGTTTCAGAACCATCGCTTTTTGACAAAGATGAGGGAGGTGATGGTTGTGATGAGTAACGAGCCGATGATGACTGCCAGAAACGTGTAATTGAAAATGGTGGTGCCAATCTCGAGGTTCATACCGAAATAACTGGCAATTAGCGTAGGGACCATCATTACAACGTTGATAGTGGTGAGTCGTTTCATGACGCTGTTCAAGTTGTTCGAAATCACAGAGGTGTATGTCTCTTTGGTACTCTCGAGCAAGTCGCTGTAGATCGAAGTCGTTTCCAATGCCTGTTTCGATTCGATTTCAACGTCCTCGACCAGTTCTGGATCGTATTGGTCTTTGATTCCGCGCAGATTTTTGAGCCGGTGTGTCACAATGTCGTTGCCGCGCAGCGAGGTGTTGAAGAAAAGCAAGCTCTTTTCCAGTCTCAACAAGTTCTGCAATTCTTCGTTTCGTACGGTAACCGCCAAATGACGTTCGGCAACCTTGGTCTGAATATTGATTTGTTTGAGGTATTTCAAGAACCAGACACTGGCCGACAACATCAGTCTGAAGGTGAAATTGACATTGTCTTCGCGGATAATGCCTTTCCGACGCGTATATTGCTCAAAGTCAGAAATCATGTCGGTGTCGTAAAAACATACCGAGATAAACACATCATCTTTGAAAATGATACCTAACGGCACGGTGTTGAAAGGTGCGGATGACTGTTCGCTACTGTCTTTGGCGGGAATACGCATCAGCACAAAGCACCAGCCGTCTTCGACCTCGATACGCGGCCGTTCGTCCACGTCCTCGATGTCGTCGTAAAAGGCCTCGGGGGCACCCAAGGTGTTGACTACAAAATCTTTGTCGGAGGCATCGGGAGATACGATGTTGACCCAGCAACCCGATTCCCATTTTTCACACGGCATCAAGCCTTTGCCGTTTTTCAGAAATTTAATCATAGCACAGTCCTTCGTTTGGGATGAAGGGATGGCTACATGCGACCCTTCATCCTATTGGTTTTCCAATTGTTCCGGATGATAATCGTCCATTTATGCAGTTTTTGTTGTTAAAGTGGTGCAAAGATAATTCTTTTCGTTTAAAAACGGGTAAAAAAAACGTGCCGAATTTTTGGTTCGGCACGCTTTTTTATGAATCCAGCCGCTACTTACTGCATGACCTTGAACACCTTGGTTTGCGAAGGCGTTTGCACGCTGATCAGCACAATGGGCAGGTGCGGCAGCGAAATGACGGCACGGTTGCCCGCCTCGCCCTTGCTCTCGGCAATGAGGCGGCCTTCCAGACTGAACACCTGAATCTTCGCAATCTCCTCGGCACTTTGGATATAGGCCGTATGGGCTTGAGTGTAGAGGTGGATAAAGTCGTTGGTCGAGGCTCTGGTCTCCGCCACTTCGGTGCCGATGGGGGCATACTGGATGAAGAAGCGGTTCAGCTCGTTGTCGCCGTTGCTGCTGAAGGTGTAGGCAAAGCAGTCGTCTTCGAGCAGGATGGAGGCGTTTTCCTTGGTGTCGATGAAGTACACGTCGTGTCCGCTCTCGGCAGCGAGCGCGTCAATGCCCGACAGTTCGATACGGACGGTGTCCTTGGCGCTCGGGAATACGGCCAGCGGAATGATTTCGGGGGCCTGGCCGACGGTCCAGCGGTCGGCAAAGTGTTGTTGCGCACGGAAGGCGATGGCCGGAGCCTTCGAACCGGCAAAACGGAGCAGGGAGGCATCCTTGTTCAGGTCGAAGTCGGAGCTGCTACCGCTTTTGAATACCATTTCGGCCGTGTTGCCAAAGCCCTTGCGGGTAACCAACGCCTTGAAGCTGGCGGCCTCTTGGCGGCCTGCGCGCAGCGTGGGAGTGGTGGGTTGGTTAACTACCGACATTTGTTTTGTGTAGCGGATGCTCTTGCCTTGGTTGCCGGCTTTGACACTGACAAAGAAGGCTTGCAGGGGCGCCAGTTGCGAAAGGCTGCCCGATGCGCTGCTATAGCTTCCGTCGCCGTTGGACGTGTAGTTGACGTACGACGGTTGCTTGGTATCGTTAATCAACGCGAATTGGTTGTAAATCAAATCGTCATTCTCTGCAAAGAAGATATCCAAATCCAATTCACCCATGAACGGGTTGGGCAGCAATACGCGATCATTGTTGAACGAAGCGTTCGACGGAATCGTCACCGTGTAGATCACATCGCCGTCGGGTACGCTGTGGTCGCTGCTTTCGTAGATGAAGCGTCCGCTCCGATCGCGTCCGCCGCTGGGCAGACGTTCGGTATTGCCGCTGAGTTCCTTGGTCGATTCGTCGTAGTGCAGGTAGGTCGTCCAATTCTTCGGGAACTCGAGGGGTACCGGTTGCGTTAGCGATGTGGTGCGGCCCGAAAAGTTTGAATTGTCTTCGGTCAGGTTGGGGTAGTAGAGCGAGCCGATGCGCAGGCCGAATCCTTTGCCGTCGAGCGGTACGGTCGTGTTGTTGAACGGCATCGACCAGTCAACGGTAGCGCTTTCTTCGCCCGTGGCGGGAACCACGTTGTGTACCCGCATTTCGGTGGTCGGGTTCAAACGGCCAAAGGCATAGTCGCCCGAGTAGGTGTCGTGCAAGGGGTTGCACAGGTTGTACCAGGTCAGGGTATTGAGGTCATCGAGTTCGAACGAGGCGCTGGTGTAGTCGAGCAAGTCGGTGCGTCCCATGCGGGCACCGCTTTCAAAGTGGACGTTGCCGGCCTTCGGTGTTAGCGAAAAATCTTGGTCGCGGAACGGAATACCCGCCATGACCAAATAGTCGTCTTCGTTGACCAACTGCGGGAAACTATCGGCGTCGGCTGTAATCACGACGTTGCTGGTTGCTAACGGCGTTACCCCTTCGATCCACGAGGCATTGGCAATCCAAACCGAGCCTGTTCCGCTCCAATGCAAGGCCGTAGGAAGAACTTTTAGGATAAACTTGGTGTCGATATCGTTGCAAGGGCAGTCGCCGTCGGCGGCCGAAGCGGTCAGGTCGAAGGTGTACGAACCCGGTGCCAATCCGCTGATGATGCCGGCATCGGGTACGGCAAGGGTTTGCGCGCCCTCGCTGACGCTGAGAGTCTGGTCGTATCCGAGGTCGGTGTTGGTGATATGGATCTCGTCAATGGCCTTTACACCATAGACTTGCAGGTCAAACCCGTTGCTACCTTGCTCCATGCGGATGGTATAGGTGTAGGAGGCGATCATCGTTGGGAAGTCATATTCGGTATCGCCCATTACGATAGAACCACCGCTGTAGCGCATGTATCGGTCACCCGAAGGCGTTTCAAAGTGAATGTCGCCGTTATCGTCAGTACGTTTCTCTACCTTCCAGGCCTGCTGGTCGTACTTGTTTTCGTCGTAGTCTTCCAATATCACCGTGTTGTTGTCTCCGCGGGTCATAAACTTGCCGTTGGCGTTAAGATGGTAGTAGGTGGTGTCGGAGGCTGGCACAAAATACCATTCTTGTGTGGCGCGTGCTGCGCTTGCCGGGGCCGCTACCATGGTCAGAACACCGTTTACGTAGGCGACATCGGCCATCAGCAGGTTTTCATCGTCGAGCAATAAGCGTCCATAGTCACCATCTTTCAGATCGGAGATAAGTGCAATACGACAAACGGGCGACGTGACTTTGCTGGCATCGATAGCGCGGACAATGCGGTATTTGCTGTGAATGATCTGGAATTCGAGAAAACCCGATTCCAAGTCTCCGCCATTGCGGTTGGATAGCTGCAGTTTTTTGCTGCCGCCATCGTTAATGATTTCCATTTGCAGCCAGTCGGGGCGGTCGTCGTTCGGGAATACGATCTCCAAGTCATCGTCCACCCCATCGAGCACGCCAGTGCGGAGATTCGACAAGATGTTGGCATTGCCAGACAGAACAAACGACACGGTGGATTTGTTGTTGATACGTGCGGATACCTGCTGGTTGAGCAAAGAAACTACTAACGAAGGCATGTCCGCTACATCCCATTGCTGTTTGCTGTTTCTACTTTGCAGATTCTTATTGTAGAACAGGTAGATGTATCCGTCCTGTCCGGAATTGTTTTCGGAGGTGAGGGTGCCTTCGGTGGTGGAGTATCTGAGCGTACCGTTGTAGGTGGTGTTGGTCAGGTAATTCAGAGTATCGGTGTTCGCTTGCAGGTTGAGCAGTTTAAACTGCTGGCCACCTGAGTACTGAACGTACCAGAACGACGTCCCGTCCGCATAGTCAATGGCACCGGTGGCGCCACTGGGGGCTACGCCTTTCAAGTAGTTGCTGGAATTGTGGAAACACAAGGTGTAGAACCCGTCTTGGAAACTGAAGGGCGGAGTATATTTGTGTACGGTAAGGCCGTCCATGTAGAGCTGCGACTGCGACAGGTCGGTGTCGAGCGAGTTGTTACGAATTTCCACCCGGATACTGGCGCATCCGTAGGGAACTTCAACCCAGAAACCCTTGCGCTCGTAGTTGCTGGTACTGATTTGGCCGCTTTGGTAGAGGGCAATTTCATTGCCATTGGTGTTGTTGTAAACGGCGATGCTGATGTTGTGGCCTTTGGTGGCACCGGCATTGAGGCGCGAGCGGAACCAGCCCGA
>JAGACJ010000111.1 GCA_017614195.1 Paludibacteraceae bacterium | reverse complement strand
GGTGAGGTCGGAGAATACAGTGGAGAGGGGCTGGGGGGGAGGTTCTTGCACAATCCATCCAAAATCATTACCTTTGTACCTGTGGCAACCCAAATGCCGCAACATCTTAATTTTAATCTTTATGCAAAACACAAACGAAATCGTTCTGTATCAGCCCGATGCAGTGACACAACTTGAGGTTCGTCTTGAGAATGAGACGGTGTGGCTTACGCAAGCCCAAATGGCAATATTGTTTGAAACAACGCGTAATAACATTACTTTGCATATCCGTAATATTTTTGATGAACAAGAACTGGATAAAAATTCAGTGTGTAAGGATTTCTTACTAACTGCTGCGGATGGCAAAAAATACCACACATTGTTTTATAACCTTGATGTCATTATATCAGTTGGATATCGGGTAAAAAGTAAGCGGGGAACAAAGTTTCGCCAATGGGCTCTTGGTGTGTTGAAGGATTATATCCTCAGAGGATATGCGGTCAATCAGCGATTCATGCAATTAAAAGAGGAAGTCAACAATCGGTTTGAGTTGGTTGAAGGAAAATTGAAAGACCATCAAGAAAAAATCGATTTTTTTGTCCGAACTGCTTTGCCGCCTGTCGAAGGCGTGTTTTACGAAGGACAAATGTTCGAACCGTTTGAGTTTATCAACAAATTGGTCCGTTCTGCCAAGCATCGTATTGTGTTGATAGACAATTATGTGGACGATACGGTGCTGCTGCGTTTTGCCGAGCGCGAGGATACCGTTACGGCAACTATTTACACCCAACAAACATCCCCTTCGTTTGCGTTAGCGCTGCAAAAACATAATGCGCAATATCCGCCTATTACGGTGCACCATTTCACCAAATCGCACGACAGGTTTCTGATTATCGACGATGATGTGTATCACATCGGTGCGTCCATCAAGGATTTGGGTAAACGATGGTTTGCCTTCTGCAAAATGCAAATGGCGGCAACGGAGATTTTAGGGCGATTGTAGAAACGTGGCGCGCAGCGTCTCTACAATCAATATTCAAACGAAACGTTATCCACCCAGAGGCTGTTGCCGACCGTGCCGATAAAGGCGCCGTGGTTGCCGGCCGTCAGCATCACGATGATGTGGGTCGGTGTTTCGTCGGCATCGGCCCAACCCTCCTCTTCAATCGGGACGATTTTGCCCTTGCTGTTGCGGGCGCGGTACGGGCCGTTGAGCCGCATAAAGTCTTTGTAATAACTCGTTTTTGAGATGTCGCCGTAGTGGATGGGCAGGTGCTGGTTGTTCTGCCACTGGGCGATGGTGTGGTCGAGCTGCATGCGCATGGTGCCCACGCGCAGGGCGTGAATGCGTCCCTCGGCGTCTTCCCAACGTTTTTGCAGGTACACCCAAATCTCCGCTTTGTCTTGCTTGCCGTCGATGCGTTTGGACCCGATACCCGGATAGCGCATGACGTAATTGTTCGGTGAAATGGTGCATTTATAATCGATTACCAGTGCTTTGGGGCGTCCGGTAAACGGCGATCCGAAACTGAGGTTGCAGTACGGGTCGTCCGACGATTTGATGGGTTCGATGGTTTCGCCTGTGAAAATGCTGCCCGATACCAGCACCGATACGTTGATCATGCCCAGCACCTTGACGTGTTGCAGCTTGGTGTCGAGCCGTGCGCAGAAGCCGTTGCCGCGTTTCTCGGGTCCGACCGTGTTGCTGGCCTTGACGATGCCGGCCACCTTGGCATAGACGTTGGACGAGGTCCAGACGGTTTTTTCGCCATAGCGGTAGGGAGCCAGCTTGTCGGCTGGAATAACCTCTTGCGGACCCACTACATACACGCTGCGGGTTTGTCCGCCAATCAGCCCCGACTCTTTGATGAGGCGTTCGGTCCACGAGTCGAAGTCGCTGTACGGGATGGTGGTCTGCGCTGTCAGGCAGAGTGCGCTAATCCAGCAGAGTGCCGTAAGAAGGTTTCTTTTCATAGCAGGGGCGGCTTGGGGTAGGTTTAGAAGGCGCTGCTTTTGAGGCGCAACCCGCAGGTTTCGTCGAGGCCGAACATGAGGTTCATGTTTTGCACGGCCTGGCCCGAAGCACCTTTGAGCAGGTTGTCGATCATCGAAATGATGAGCAGTTTGTTGTTGTGTTTTTCGATATGTACGAGGGCCTTGTTGGTGTTGACCACCTGTTTGAGGTCGGGATTGGCCTCGGTCATGAAGGTGAAGGCGGCATCGGCATAGAACTGGTTGTAGATTTTGCGAACCTCGGGCAGTTCGAGCGTGCAGTCGAGGTGCGTGGTGACAAAAATACCCCGGGCAAAATCGCCGCGAACGGGGATGAAGTTGATGTCATAGTCAAATCCCGCTTGCAGTTGGCGCATGGTTTGGCCGATTTCGATGAGGTGTTGGTGCGTAAAGGCCTTGTACACCGACAGGTTGTTGTTGCGCCAGCTGAAATGGCTGGTGGGGCCGGGTTTGACGCCGGCGCCGGTCGAGCCGGTGATGCCGGTTACTTGCACTTCGCTTTTAACCAGGTTGTTGGCGGCCAGAGGCAGCAGTCCGAGCTGAATGGCGGTGGCAAAGCAGCCCGGGTTGGCCAGTAGGTTGGTTTTGCGAATGCGCTCGCGGTTGATTTCGGGGAGGCCATAGACATAGCCGCACGATTCGTCGCGGTAGTCTTGTGCCAGGTCGATGACTTTGAGCGATTCGGGGCGCTGGTTTTCGGCCCAGAATTCGGTGCTTTTGCCGTGTCCGCCGCACATAAAGACCACGTCCACATCGCTGAGGTCGTAGGTGTCCGAAAACGTCATCTCGGTTTCGCCGAAAAGGCCTTCGTGTACGTCGTATAGTTTGTTTCCGGCATTGCTGGTCGAATGTACAAAGCCGAGTTCCACCTCGGGGTGGTTAACCAAGATTCTCAACAGTTCGCCTGCGGTGTATCCGGCACCGCCGATAATTCCAACTTTTATCATTTTCGCGTAAGTTTTATTTGCTATCCCGCAAAGATAAGCATTCTTTGTGACAAGATGGTGTAATGCGGTTCTTTTTTCAAGTTTTGGGCAAGGTTTTCAGCCAATGTCTGACGATATCGAAATCGGGCTCGATTTGCAGCACCTGTTGGTAGTATGCCTCGACCGTGCCATAGTCTTTGCGGCTCTTGTAGATGTCGGCCAGGGTAAGCAGCGCGTTGAGGTACATCCAGTTGTCTTTGACGGCGCCACTGGCTTCCATTAGGCGGCAGGCCTTGCTGTAGGCCTCTATGGCCTTGTCTTTAGAGCCGCCCAGGCTGGCAGGCAGGTAGTTCATCACATTGCCGTATTGGATGTAGGGAAAATAATCGGAATTGGCGGCCGCAACCGATTTTTTTGACAGGTTCACGCTTTTCATCCCAATGAACGGCACTTTCATCGGGTGCAGTTTCATGTCGTAGGCGATAAACGCCGAACGGTAGGCCTGTGTCCGCGGGCTTTCGCCGTAGGTTTTGACGTAGCGGTCGAGGTCGGCGTAGGCGTAATTCAGGTAGGTTTGTGCGTCTTTGGTATATTTGCTTTCGCTGACAGACCAGGCCACAAACCCGTACAGGAAGTTGAGCGTCAGTTCCGCCTCTTGCATGGTGGGCGTTGGCAGGGAGCGCATGCTGTCAACAACGCTGCGCCAAAGCTTGTGGTCTTTGGTAACGTAGGCCTGGTAAACCGTGCTTTCTTGCGCAAACAGTTCGTGGCTGGCCAACAACATCAGCAGCGGCAGCAAATATCGTAGGGATTTTGTTGTCATATTGCTCGCAAAGATACGTTTTTTTCTTTTTTGATGCGAATTTTTTACCTTTGCATGTATGAAGACCAAAAACTTGAAATGGGGGATTATCGGTGCGGGCCAGATTGTGTCGCGCTGGATACGCGGCGCCCGGCAGGCCGGCATTGCGGTGGAGGCGATTGCAGGACGCACGCCCGAGCGGACCCAAGCGGCGGCGCAGGCATACGGCATTCCGAGGGTGCTCAGTTGCGAGGCCTTGGTGTCCGATGCGGACATCGGTATCGTCTATATCGCCACCCCGCATCCGTCGCACACGCAGTGGGCGCTCGAGGCCTTGCGCCACGGCAAGCATGTGTTGGTCGAAAAACCGGCGACGGTGTCTGCCGCCGAGTTTCGGACGATGGCCGAAACTGCCCGTTCAAACGGGCGTTTTTTGATGGAGGCCATGTGGACGAATTTCTTTCCGGCGTGGGAGTTTGCCCAGCGGCTGGTCAACGACGGAACAATTGGTGAGGTGCGGCAGCTCGAAGCCTCTTTCGGCTTTGAGGCCGAATTTGACCCGAAATCACGGCTGTTCAACCCCGATTTGGCGGGAGGCAGCCTGCTCGATTTAGGAGTCTATAACCTGCACTTGGCCGAGCGTCTGCTGGGCGATCCTGTTGAAATGGACTCTATGGTGCGTATCGGTGTAACGGGGGTCGATGAAACCGCCGAAATAGAGGTCTCCTATGCAAATGGACAGCGGGTGTCGCTACGCAGTTCTATCCGCGAGCAACTGCCCAACAAGGCGGTGATAACCGGCACCAAGGGCGTCTTGGAGCTTCCGGTGTTTTGGAGTCCGACGAAGGTTTTGCTCCGCTTGGCCGATGGCGGTGAGCAGCGCTTTGATTTTGCGGTTCCACAGCCTTTCGGCGGAGGTGAAGATGAGGGGTTCCAATACGAAATCAGTCATACGGAGGCGTGTGTGGCCGCCGGCCTCATCGAATCGCCCGTATTGCCCCATGCCCTCACCGAGCGCGTGCTGGCCTTCTGCGACGAGCTTTTCGCCCGTATCGGCAAGGGCAAGTAATTGCGATTTATCGAAGTTAGGGCACGCAAAAATTGCAATTTATCGAAGTTTACAATCTCAAAAGTTGATTTTTATCGAAGTTTGCGTGCTTAAATTTTGATTTTTATCGAAGTTTGTGTATCTTCGCCGTATAAAGACGATGACATGATGACCATCCAACAGTTACTATCCATCCTGTCTTCCCAGAAGGAAGAGTTGGAGGCAGACGACCTGTCTTCCGTTGTCAGCCGTTATGAGGAGCCTCTTGTAAACCTTGACAGCAAGATGGCCCAGGTTGTCATTGGGGTTAGGCGAAGCGGAAAATCCACCATCTGCGAAAAAGTCTTGCGGGAGAAAGTGGTTGACTTTGCTTATGTCAATTTCGACGATGAACGACTGGTCTCGCTCAAGACGGAAGACCTTGACTCTCTTTTGGAGGCATTGTACAGATTGAATGGGGACTTCAAGTATTTGTTTTTGGATGAGATTCAGAATGTTGACGGATGGCAATTGTTTGTCAACCGTCT
>JAGACJ010000110.1 GCA_017614195.1 Paludibacteraceae bacterium | reverse complement strand
TTTCCCCCGGATCGGCGTAGCGTCCCCGCTACGCCCAGTTCGGGGTCCATGATAGATTAAGGCCATTATTGACACGTACAGCCGCTATATAGTGGCTCACAAACTGAGCAGCACTCTCCGGGTTTTTGGGAGCCGTAACATTTGGACTATTTGTCGGCCAGCGGATTCCAGCCTTGGGCCTTGAGGGCGAACTGGTTGCCGTCGCGGCTGACAAGCAGGGCACCATCTTCGGCGTCGGTGATGTAACCGATTTCGTGTACCCCTTCAATCTCGCCGATTTTGTCGTGCAAAGCCATCGGAATGGTGAATAGCAGCTCGTAATCCTCGCCGCCGTTGAGCGCGGCGGTGACAAGATTCATGTTGAACTCCTCGGCCATCCGCGCCGTTTCGTAGTCGATAGGAATTTTGTCTTCGTATATGCGGCAGCCAACCTTGCTTTTTTCGCAGATATGCAGCATCTCCGACGACAAACCGTCGGAAACGTCCATCATGGCCGTTGGTACGATGCCGGCCTTGTCGAGCGCCTCGATGATGTCGCGGCGGGCGTGCGGCTGCAGCTGGCGTTGCAGAATGTATTCCTTACCGGCAAAATCGGGTTGCACGTCGGGGCTTTGGGCAAATACCGTTTTTTCGCGTTCGAGCAGCTGCAAGCCCATGTAGGCGGCCCCCAAGTTGCCACTGACACACACAATGTCGTTCTTTTTGGCACCGTAGCGCGTGCACACCTTGTCTTTGTCGGCTTCGCCCATGCAAGTGATGCTGATACACAAACCCGTAAGCGACGAGGACGTGTCACCGCCCACCAAATCAACCTTGTGCTGCTCACAAGCCAGCCGGATGCCGGCATATAGCTCTTCGAGCATTTCGATGCTGAACCGTTTCGAAACACCAATCGACACGGTCAGTTGCTTAGGATATCCGTTCATGGCATAGATGTCGGAGAAATTGACCATAGCCGCCTTGTAGCCCAAATGCTTGAGTGGCACGTATGTCAAGTCGAAATGGATGCCTTCGAGCAACAAATCGGTGGTGAGTAACTGGCGTTTGTCTTTTTTCCCGTAGTCGAGAATCGCTGCATCGTCGCCCACACCGAAAACGGTGGATGACTGATGGATGGGGAGATTCTCTGTCAGGTGGCGAATCAATCCGAATTCGCCGAGTGTCGAAATGTTTGTACCGGCCATATCTGCTGTTTTATGTTCGGCAAAGGTATGGATTTCTTGGGAAAGAAAGTCGGTTTTTATCCGAAAAATACTTGATTCGTATTCAGAGATGCATATTTCCTGCTGTAACGGGGCATTTATCAACAATCGTTATTTTTGTGTGACAAGTTGTGCGTTTTATTTTTATCTTTGCATTTCAATGAGTCTCGAAGTATCGCATATTAATAAAAGTTTCGGCAGTCAGCAAGTGCTCAATGACGTGTCGTTTTCGATCGCCGATGGTCAGATTGTCGGATTTCTCGGTCCTAATGGAGCAGGCAAGTCCACGCTGATGAAAATCCTAACAGGTTCGTTGGCGGCAGATTCGGGCACGGCGCAGGTCGATTGTATTGATGTGGCCTCAAATCCCGACGAGGTGCGCCGCCGCATCGGGTATCTTCCTGAGCACAATCCGTTGTATCTTGATATGTATATTCGTGAGTATCTGATATTTACAGCGCAGATGTATCACATGGACAATGTCAGGAAACGCGTCAATGACATCGTCGAAAAAATAGGACTTGGCCCCGAAAGCCATAAGCGTATCGGTCAGCTGTCGAAGGGATATCGGCAACGTGTAGGATTGGCACAGGCTCTGATTCACGAGCCCCGTGTGCTGATTCTCGACGAACCGACTACCGGTCTCGATCCCAACCAACTGGTCGAAATCCGTCAGCTCATCGCCGAGTTTGGCAAAGACAAGACTGTTTTGTTCAGTACTCATATCATGCAGGAGATTCCTGCCATTTGCGACCGTTTTCTAGTGCTTCGAAAAGGAGTCTTGGTGGCCGACCGTCCTGTTGGGGACATTTCGGCGTCGGCGCTCGAACAATTGTTTCACGAACTTACTTGTTGACGGATGGACGAGGATTTTGACATACGCCAAACGCGCCAGGAACGCGAGTCGGAATTCGAAAATGCGTTGCGTCCGCTTTCATTCTCGGATTTCAAGGGACAGAACAAGGTAGTCGAAAACCTGAAGATTTTTGTCCAGGCGGCGCGTATGCGTCAAGAACCGCTCGATCATGTTTTGCTGCACGGACCTCCAGGATTGGGCAAAACCACGCTTTCGAACATCATTGCCAACGAGTTGGGCGTAGGGTTTAAAATCACCTCAGGCCCTGTACTTGACAAACCGGGCGATCTGGCCGGTCTGTTGACTGGTCTTGAACCGAACGACGTGCTTTTTATCGATGAGATCCACCGTCTGAGTCCGGTGGTGGAGGAGTACCTGTATTCGGCGATGGAAGACTATCGTATCGACATCATGATCGACAAAGGCCCCAGCGCGCGTTCGATACAAATAGACTTGAATCCCTTTACGCTGGTTGGCGCCACGACCCGCAGCGGTTTGCTGACTAGTCCGCTACGCGCCCGTTTCGGCATCAACTGCCATCTCGAATATTACGATAGCAACATATTGAGCTCGATTGTACACCGGTCGGCTGGTATCCTCGATACGCCATGTGACGATGATGCTGCCACCGAGATTGCCTTGCGCAGCCGCGGAACCCCGCGTATCGCCAATGCGTTGTTGCGCCGAGTCCGCGACTTTGCACAAGTAAAGGGTGACGGCCGTATCACACGCCAAATCGCCCGATACGCCCTTGAGGCACTCAATATCGACACACATGGTCTCGACGAGATCGACCACAAGATTCTGACCGTGCTGATAGACAAGTTCAACGGAGGACCGGTGGGCATTTCGACCATTGCCACGGCGTTGGGCGAAGATGCCGGCACTATAGAAGAAGTTTACGAACCGTTTTTGATTAAGGAAGGTTTTATCAAGCGAACCCCACGCGGGCGCGAGGTAACACCTTTCGCATACGAACATTTGGGTAAAACACCCCAAATGCGACAAGGAAGTTTGTTTTAAAAATGTCTGAAGTTAAAACACTGGCCAAAGAAACGGCTGTTTATGGTCTGAGCAGCATTTTGGGAAAATTCCTGAACTGGTGCCTGGTTCCGCTTTACACCTACAAACTGGCCACTTCGGCCGACTATGGCATCGTTACCAATATGTATGCTTGGACGGCTTTTTGCCTGGTAATCCTCACCTACGGGATGGAAACCGGGCTGTTCCGCTTCGTTAATGACGAAAAAGAAAACCCTGACAACGTTTACGGTACCATTCTAACCACGGTATTCTGCACATCCGCCTTGTTTGCGGCAGCCGTGTCGTTGGCTTCCGGCCAAATAGCCTCGTGGCTGGGCTATGCCGCGCACCCCGAATATGTGGTGATGATGGCTATTACCGTGGCGATTGATGCGGTGGCGGCCATTCCTTTTGCACATTTGCGCTATCGCAAAAAGTCAATGGCTTTTGCCATGCTCAAGTTTGCCTTTGTGGTGCTGAATATCCTTTTCAACCTGTTTTTCCTGATTCTCTGTCCGTATCTGATGCAGACACATCCCGAATGGATTGACTGGTTTTATCGTCCGGACTATGGCGTCGGCTATGTGTTTCTGGCCAATTTGATGGCAACGGTGTTGCAAACGTGTTGCCTGCTGCCGATGCTGGGTGTTCGCAAATTTACCTACGACGCGGTCTTGTTGCGTCGTGTCTTGCGCTATAGTCTGCCTTTGCTTTTGCTGGGAGTGGTGGGCATTATTAACCAGACGGTCGACAAGATGCTGATGCCGTTTTTGTTCGAAAACCAGGTTGTCGGGCAAACTCAGTTGGGAATTTACGGCGCTTGTTTCAAAGTGGCCATGGTGATGATGATGTTTACACAGGCATTCCGTTATGCCTACGAGCCCTACGTTTTTGCCAAGAACAAGGATGCCGACAGCCGTCAGGCATACGCCGACACCATGAAGTTCTTTATCATCACGTCGTTGCTTATCTTCCTCGGCATGATGGCTTATCTCGATATACTCAAATACATCATTCGGCAAGACTATTGGGAAGGACTCAGTATTGTGCCGGTCATTTTGGTGTCGTATATTTTTCAGGGCATTTACTTCAACTTGTCGATGTGGTACAAACTGATTGACCGCACGTACTTTGGCGCGTTGATGTCGCTGGTCGGTTGTATCATTGATGTGGGGCTGATTGTCATATTGGTGCCGCGTATCGGCTATATGGGAGCCGCTGTCGCTGCGCTATGCGCCTATTTTTGTATTATGTTGCTGTCGTATTTTTTGGGGCAAAGGTACATGCCGGTGCCGTATGCGCTCAAGGAAATTTTGCGTTACACCGTGTTGGCTGGTGTGATTTTTGTCGTCATGCACTTTGCGAGAACGCCATATTCATTGCTTAACTATGCTATCAACACTGTTTTGGTGGCGATCTATCTTGTCTATATGATTAAACATGACTTGCCGCTGGGCTCGCTGCCAGTGGTGGGCAAATACTTTAAGAAATGACGCATTATCTGTTTTTGGCCGAAGGTTTCGAGGAAATTGAGGCCCTTACTCCTGTAGATGTTTTGCGCCGTGCCGGCGAACAGGTGAAAACCGTTTCGGTAACCGCCGACAAGTCGGTGGCCGGTGCCCATGGTGTGGTGGTGGTTGCAGATGTAACCATAGGCGAAGCCGATTTTTCGGACGCCGGATATCTGATTTTGCCTGGAGGCATGCCAGGAACCTTGAATTTGGGTAAGTCAGATGTTTTGTGCCGTTTGTTGAAAACCCATGCCGCAAAAGGCGGTAAGTTGGCGGCTATCTGTGCTGCGCCTTCGGTGTTGGGCGGTTTGGAATTGTTGCAAGGTCGCGAGGCTATTTGCTATCCGGGCTTTGAAGACAAACTGACGGGAGCGCGTGTTTCGGATTGCAGTGTGGTGTGCGACGATAATATTGTGACAGCTGCAGGTCCTGGCGTATCACTGCCTTTTGCACTCGCACTCGTCGCCGATTTGAAAGGACAACAGACTGCTGATCAGATTTCGGCGGCGATGTTATTTTTGCGATAAAAATGAAACTATAATTTGCAGGATTGCAAAATTGTATGTAACTTTGCATCCGCAAACGGGGGTTTAGCTCATCTGGCTAGAGCGCAACACTGGCAGTGTTGAGGTGACCGGTTCGAGTCCGGTAATCTCCACAAGTTTTTGAAAATCAGTCGTTTACGACTGATTTTTTTGCTTTCTACGGCAAAAACGTGCCAAAATCGTGCCA
>JAGACJ010000010.1 GCA_017614195.1 Paludibacteraceae bacterium | reverse complement strand
GATCTTGGCGTTGTTCGAATCGACGGGGTGAATTACAGAGTAAAGACGACCATGAAAGAGGCGTTAGGCAAAGATATCCGTCCGTATTCGTACGAGGTAACAAAAATAGAGTTGCTAATAAGTGGCTCTTCCCAAAATGGTACTTCAGCGAGCGATGCACTTAGCAACTCCATTCCTATGGCAAAGATACTGCAAGGAATTGAAAAATCCTACGACAAAGGCAAAAAAGTTTTGGACGAAAGCCTGGTGCGCCGACTCTAATAGTTCAATTTCAACCGACCCGCACAAAAATTATACATTTTTGTATAATACATTCATGTATAACTTTTCAACAGTAGAATTCAAAAAAAAATTCCACAAAGTACAAACTTTATTTTGTAATCTATAAAATATAGAATATATTTGCAGAAAGAACGCATCGATTTTCGGTGCTCGGCAAAACCAATAAAAAAACAGCAAAAAAACAAACCACTATGGACGAAAGATCACAAGCAATGTACAACGAACGGGTCCAAAAATGGATCGACAAGTACAACGGACGCCAGATGGAAGACTGGACCGAAGAAGAATGGATTACGGCAATGATGGACATCCGGAATCTAACACGTTACGAAGCAGAAGAGTATTTGGACCACCTTACAAGACAACAAACCGGAGGTTTTTGGTGAAAATTGCAAAAGATACGCATAATCATGTTTAATTTTTTAAACTTCATAAAAGGCCATGGTAGAAAATTTGACCGCAGAACAGATCGAGAAACTGAAATCGATGCGAATGAGCCAAATCGACATGCCGGTTTTGGACTACATCCAACAAACATGGAAGAAAAAAAGTTGGTACTGGATGAGCTTGGGCGCATTGGAAGTCTCACGCGTGGGTTATCCCATGAACGAGGGAGAAATTCAGCGTATGGCACAAAAAATCTACAAAGAGGCGAATCCGAACGGTTAATCGAAGCCGCCAAGGAAAGCGGGCTGTTGGTCCCCCTGCAGGACTGCGCCCGGTTGTACGGAGAGCGCGTCATGCAGCCATCGGGCGAAAGCATCGTCTATTACAACGAAAAACGGAGGATTTACACCAAAATCAAGGACCCGTATGCCAAGGCAGGCATCAAAAAGACCCTGCCAGAAGACGCCATATACGAACACGTCATCCACAATATGCTGTTCCCGGAAACGGCATACCGGCTGATCGGCGTAACGGAAGACATTGAGGGCGTACGGCTGATTTTGGAGCAGAAAGCGGTAAGGACCACCGAAAGGCGCGCCACCTCCAAACAAGCCCAAGATTTCTTGAAAGAGAAACTGTCGCTCACCGAGGATACCGACGAACTGTACATGTACGGCAACAGCGACATCGCTATTACCGACATCAACGCCGAAGACAGCGACAATGTATTGCTCGGCGAGGACGAACGGATTTACTTCATCGACCCGCTCATACGACTGAAACGCCCTGCATGGGAGATTGTCGACAACTACCTGAAAGAATGAAAAACGGCAAGAACATCAACCTTGCAATCGAGCGGCAACTGCAAGAAGAAATCCGTCGGAAACTGCTTGACGAGGCCAAACGCCAAAACTATACGCGCTACCGCTTCATTCAAGAAAGCGGCATGACGCAAGGGACAGTGATCAGTTTGTTTTCGGACGAAGGACCGAAATTTCCCTCCTACCTGATGCTGCAGATGCTGGCTTTGGCACTCGGGTACACCGTCACCACGGACGAAAACTTCCAAAAAGAAAGCCCGATGAAATGCGAAAGCCCCGATGAAGAAACATTGAGCTATGCCCGGAAATGGTTCGACGAGAACATGCCCATGGCAGCCGAAGACAGCGAGTGCGCGTACGGAATGTTTGTCGCAGGAATCGCCTTCGAGCATGCACGGCAAGCGCAGAAATCGATTCAGGAAATGGCAACGCAGTCGCTGGCTGACATCATCGCCCAACTCCACCGGACGGTGAAGCCCCACCACATTCCCGACATGACAGTCCGGACAGGAATGACCGAGACCGCGGTGAAGAAATTCGTAACCGAGACCCCGAAGAACCCGTCGTTTGTATACCTGCAGAAGATTCTCGGAAATGCAAACATGGGATTGGGACTTTTCAAACTAAAAAACCCAGGCCGCTGAAACAGCAGCCTGGGTTTTTGGTAGCGGGACCGAGAATTGAACTCGGGACCTCCGGGTTATGAATCCGACGCTCTAACCAACTGAGCTATCCCGCCATACTCCTATCAAAAGCGGTGCAAAGTTAATGGATTTTTGTAGGAATACAAAATTTACCGCAAATTATTTCACAAATTTCACCGCCACCCAATTATCCTGCATTTTGACACCCGTCTGACTCAGGCCCAAACGTGTCGCTTCGGCGTCAATCATCGGGATATCTTCGGAATAAAAACCGCTCATAATCAAGCAGCCGCCTTCGGGCAATGTAGCCACATACGCAGCCATATCACCCAGCAGGATGTTGCGGTTGATATTGGCCAACACCACATCGAACCGGCGTCCTTGCAACGATTCTGCATTGCCAAGCAACACTTGCATATCAACCTTGTTGAGTGCAATGTTCTCGCGCGAATTGCGGATACACCAGTCATCTACATCGATACCCAACACCGGCGAAGCCCCGCGCATGGCCGCTAAGATACCCAAGATCGAGGTACCGCACCCCATATCAAGCACGGACTTCCCCTTCAGTTCTGTTTCGAGAATCCAGCGCATCATACAGCCAGTCGTCGCATGATGGCCCGTACCGAAAGCCATCTGGGGGTTGATGGCGATGTCGTACCTCATCACCGGGACATCGCGGTGAAACGTACTGTGCACCACGCATTGGTCATCGATGACAATCGGCTGAAAAAAATTCTTTTCCCACTCCTCGTTCCAATCCTTGTCGGGCATCGTTTCGACCGTAAACTCAAAATTTTCGAGCAAAGGCGTTAAACTTTCAAGATGATAATTCGTCTTTGAAATGTAAGCGTTCAACCTGACGGCGACAGCATCGCCTTCGGTTATGGTCTCGAAACTTTCGCAACCAGCCTCTGACAGATAGTAAGTCAGGGTATCCACCTCATAATCGGCGCGATTGCGAATATCAACAGACAGCTTGAAATATTGCATAGTTGTAAAGATTGGCGATTATACGTTAATTTTACGCAAAATTGAATGACTGTTTTATAAAAAAACTATCTTTGTAAAAAGATCGGTTTGCTTTGAAAACGGTCAAAACCATTTGACAAGGCAAATTTACTAATTAAATGAATACCACTATGAAACGTTTGCTAATTTTCTCCGTATTGGCATCTTGTTGTGCAACGGTGTTTGCGCAATACGATGAAGTGTATTCCGACTTCGACACTCCGTCGAAGAGTCAGCAACCCACGACGGTCACCGTCACGAGCAGTGCTCCCACGACAACAGAAAGCACATCGAAACGCAATGTGGACGAATATAACCGCAGGTTCACCGACTCAAGCGCGGACACCTATTTGGAAACAGAATCTGAAGACGAGGAATTCTCGAACACCAAGAAAATTGTAAAATACTACAATTCTGATGCGGTAACCATCAACGACCCCCAGTATGTGTATATCTACAACAATGGGGACAATGATGACGAGGTTGATGTAAGCGATCAAGGTTCGGAAAACGACAACATATCGGCCTTTATGGCTGGCTATCAAGCAGGATTATTCAATGGATGGTGGTATGACTGGTATTGCCCGGGATACTACATCTATCCGTACAGATATGCCTATTATCATTGGTACGATCCATGGTGGTACCATCCGTACCATCCGTGGCATGCATGGCACCCTTACCACCCGCATTTCCACCATCGTCCACACCATTTCTACCCGCATCACTATGCGCACTTTGATCGTCCGAGTCGTCCTATGACCACCGTTCATGGTATTGGAGCCAACAGATTGGCACAACCACGGAATTACTCCATGGGTACCCGCTCGTCATTAAGCAAACCGGCTACTCGCTCGGCCGCAGCCTCCAGCTCCCGTACAACAAGTACTCGTTCAAGTGCAAATGGCATCAACCGTTCGAGCGGTTCTTCGGCTACCAGGCCTTCTTCGGGCAGTCAGACCCGTTCGCAAGGTACTTCGACCAGATCGTCGGCAAGTAGCTCCCGTCCGTCTTACAACAACGGTTCTTCGACTCGTTCTTCGTATAGTAGCGGTTCTACTCGTTCGGGCAGTTCTTCTTACAGTGGCAGTTCAAGCCGCTCCTATAGCGGCGGATCCACCCATTCTTCAGGAGGCTCTTCGTACGGAGGCTCCCGCTCTTCAGGAGGTTCTTCGTTCGGCGGAGGCTCAAGCCGTTCGTCAGGCGGGTCTTCTTTCAGTGGAGGAGGACGCTCTTCGGGAGGCGGTCATAGCAGTACACGTGGCAGATAATCTTTACCATCATGAAATTACAGCGATATATTGCAGTTAGTTCTATCTTGTTGATGTCCGGCGCACTTGCGTCGCACGCCCAAAGTGTCTATGAAGCCGGCTCAGCTGCCAACCAGACGCTCAACGGAACAGCCCGTTTTTTGGGCAGTGGCGGTGCGCTAAATGCCATTGGCGGCGATGTCAGCACGATTTCGTACAACCCTGCCGGTTTGGGTGTTTACAGCACCGACGAATTAACGCTGACGCTCAACACACATTGGACCAACACGCGTTTCGGACAACAACCGCGCGAAAGTTGGCCTTATGCGGCAATCAATAATGCGGCATACGTCAAAACCATGACAACGGGTCACGAAACCGGTTTGAAATCGTGGAACATGGCTTTTACATACAATTCGGTCCAATCATTCAAACGCCGTGGTTCGTATATTGGAAACAGCAACAGTTCGATGGCCGATTTTCTTGCCGCCTATTCGACAGGCCTGACTGCCGATGACATGAGTTATGAAAACGAGAACACTGGTTGGGCCTCGGTTTTGGCATACGATGCTCATTTGATCAGTCCGGACGGCGATGGTTGGAAAAGTAACGTATCCGAAAACGAGAACGCCAACAGTTTCAGCCTGAACGAAAGTTCTATCAACAATGAATTTGCGTTGAGTTTTGGCTGGAACTTCAACAACAAGGTGTTTGCAGGAGTTTCTTTTGTCGGGCATTATTTGGATTACAACCTATACAGCTCGTACACCGAAGAATATTCCGACAACCTGTTGGGCAACACCCGCTCGTATCAGGCACACGGTGCAGGATTCACCGGCAAAATCGGTATCATCTACAAGCCTTCGAAATGGGTGCGTTTGGGTGCCGCGTTCCATACACCCGGCATTTATCTGTACAACGACAAGGTTGCCACCAGTTTCCGCAACAACGACTCAATATATTCGTCGCCCTACTACGACACCTTTTTCCGCAGTCGCTTGCAAACACCGCTTAAAGCATCGGCCAGCATTGGCATACACTTGGGAAAATACGGCATCTTTGGACTGGACTACCAATTCACCAATTTCCAGAACACCCGTGTCGGCAGAGACAAAACCGCGGCTATCAATTCGAAGACGGGCATTTATCTGCGTGACCAGCACGTCATTCGCGGAGGTTTCGAAATTCGCCCGATTGATTGGTTTTCATTGCGTATCGGCGCGGGATACTATTCGCCTTACACCAGCCAAAACATGGCGGACGCATTGTTATACAACGATACGGATACCGAAATCGGCTATTACACCGATGGCGGTTCTTACAGCATCAATTGCGGTATAGGATTCAAGTTCAATATCCAATATTTGGATTTCGCCTACGTCTATCAAGCACACCATGGCACGTATCATCCATACAGTACAGACTTCGCCAACGAGTGGGGTGGCTCGCTTGCAGCTGACGAAATTTGCTTGCCCTTACGGACAATCAACAATCAAATCTTGATTACCTACGGATTGAAATTCTAAAGGATGTCCCCCATCATAACAAAGCCCGATTGTCAATGACTTTCGGGCTTGTTTTTTAGTGCTTGAGCGACTCGATGATTTTGAGTGCCGCTGTTTCTGACGCTACCTGCGTGGTCAGTTTTTCCCGAATACGTTGATAGTCATCGAGAATTGTTTGCCGATGCGCATCGCATTTCAAGATTTGCAACAATTCGGTCTGTACGTTTTCAGCCGTAAAATGGTAAGCCAACAACTCTTTGACCGTTTCTTTGCCCGCTATGATATTGACAAGCGACACATACTTGATTTTGAGCAACATGCCGTAAATAATCGGATAAGAGATATATTTGGCAGGCAACTGATAGCACACCACTTGCGGTACATTGAAAAGTGCAGTTTCGAGCGTTGCAGTACCCGAATTAACGATTGCCATGTCGGCGTGCTGCAGCAAACCGTAAGCGTCGTCCCAAACCAAATCAAACCCAGCATTGTCATACAACGCCTTATCCACCGCATTGGAAGCGCCCACCACAAATTGATAGCCTTCGAACAAACTTCTGTTTATTTGGCGGAAAATCGGCAATCCGGATTGCACCTCTTGCTTACGACTACCCGGCAAAATAGCGATTATCGGTTTGTCGGGCAATTGGTTCCGGCGCAAAAAATCCGCACGGTTAACCGGTTGGGCATGACTGACCGAATCGACCGAGGGGTTACCTACATACTCGGCTGTATATCCGTGCTTGGCATAGAAATCGACTTCGAAGGGGAATATACAGAACACACGATCGACATATCGTTTGATGTATTTGACACGGTGTTCCTTCCACGCCCATATCTTTGGGGGAATATAGTAATATATAGGGCAAATGGAATTTTCTTTGACAAATTTGGCAATCTGCAAGTTGAAGCCCGGATAATCTATCAGAATCACAAGGTCGGGTTTCCATTGCGCGATATCGTCTTTGCATGCACGCATACGACGCATAATCGTCGGCAAATGCAACAACACCGAAACAAAGCCCATAATGGCTCCTTCACGATAGTCAGAGGCCAATTCGCCCCCCTCTGCCTGCATCTTGTCGCCCCCATAATAACGAAACTGTGCCTCTGGATCCGCCTTTTTGAGAGAACGCATCAAAAAAGAGCCGTGCAAATCTCCAGACGCCTCGCCTGCTATCAGATAGTACTTCATACGCAGAACAAATAAATCAGCAACAGCATATACGGCAGAAAGCCAATGACCGCCCCCCGGCAGAAACGGAAGATATCCATTTTATATCCCACGAAAAACACCATTGAGTCGGGCATCATCAGCATAATCAGGTAGTTTTTGAAAACCGGGTCGAAAAGCATATAATACGCATCCCTGTACTCCATGTGCGACATTCCTTCCCAAGTAAACACAAATGTAATCAACGGCACGATGAATGCAATCAGCATGCCTATCCAAAATTTGTCCCATCTGCCGCCTGTTCCGTTAATTCCCATTCCAACTTTCGAGTTTAAGAATACTGTCTTTGTGTGTTAAATCTATCTGACAAGGCACGACCGAAACATATCCGGCTTTCATTACCGCCTCGTCAGTATCAGTGGCGTCGGGTTCGTAATTCAAGAATTCGCCAGTCAGCCAATAATAGTCGCGTCCCGACGGATCTTTACGATGCACATAACGTTCGTTCCAACGGCCGCGGCATTGACGCACCACCCGCACTCCTTTAAAGATTTCCCTTACGGGGAAATTCACATTGAGACAAACGCCTTCGGGCAGTCCTTCGGACAATGCCTTTTGCACCATTTTCCGAATATGAGCGCGGCATGGTTCGAAATTGGCGTTCGGGTCATGGCTGTCGAGCGAAAATCCGATGGCGGGAAACTGTTCGGTACAACCTTCCATCACTGCCCCCATCGTTCCCGAATAGATTACATTGACCGAAGTGTTGGTGCCATGGTTGATCCCGGCAATCAGCATATCGGGCTTCTTGGGCAGCAAGGCATACAATGCGATTTTGACGCAATCGGCAGGGGTACCCGAACATTTGTAGCGAACGAGGCCATCCTGCTCCTCGAGTTTCCAGATTCGAATCGGGGTCACCACTGTAATGGCATTGGCTTGCGCCGAGCGCGGTCCGTCGGGAGCCACCACCACCAAATCGGCGAAGTCCCGCAGCATGTCGACCAGCGAGGCCAGTCCCTTGGCATCGTAGCCGTCGTCATTGGTCAAAAGCAATAAAGGGCGTTTTTGCATGTGATTAAAAATACATCAATGAATGGCGCAAAGGTACAAAAAATTTGCAAACATATAACTTGCGCTTGCTCGAACTATGCTGAGACGATCCTTCTATTCTGTAAATAGCGCGCAAGCCAAGTGCAATCGCAAATTTATTTGTGGATTGCTGAGGCGCAGCCGATTCTCGACCGCAGGTCAACGATCAGCCTCTTTCATTGGGCCTTGGGCAGGCTCAAGCGGAGACACATACCACTCATGCCAAATTTTCCACATGCGGTCTCGTAATTCCTGGTCTTCAATCGCAAAGCACAAGCATTCCCAAGCCTTGATGGTGTCACGTTTGACATATTTCCCCATAAAGTACAATTTGCCAAGCATATCATATCTGCTGCTGTCCAATTGGGCCGAACGTT
>JAGACJ010000109.1 GCA_017614195.1 Paludibacteraceae bacterium | reverse complement strand
TCACCGCCTTAATGATAAATGGAGGACAAAGCACAGCCAAATGATAGAACCAAGGCACATGGCTGCCCAAGTTTTTCTTAAAGTATTCGGCAATGGGAACATTGGCCCGGAAATGCAAGTAGTTTTCCAAACGATCGGAGTCGAGGTACCATTGCCCATGGAAATTGCGCAGTACAAACCATTTGGGCTCAAAGATTTTTTCGGGCTTCGGACACGAAATGGTCTTGAGCAGGTATTGTTCGAACTCGTAATTAGTCAGGCGATATTCGGATCCGCTACCGATGTTGTAGAAGTTACACCAGAACTCCTCGGGCACTGTACTGTCGCACACACGCGAAAGCAAACGGCCCGAATCTTCGATTGTCGCCCATTCGAGCACGCCACGCAGGGGTACATGGAACATGATAGGATCGAAGTTGTTGAAGATATTGGGGTGCAAAATTCCGCTCTGACGCAGACTGACCCAGTGCTTGATGCCCGACTCGACAAAGATCTTTTCGGCAGCCGTCTTGGAAATGGCATAATGGTCGTACACGCTGATACAAATCGGATCACCGGTACGCCCCCACTGCAACGGCTCGTTACGGTCGGAGGTCTGCGCCACCGTACCGATATAGACCACGCGGATTTCGTCTTTGTTGGGCTGCGCCAATACTGCTTTGACAATATTCTTTGCCGCACCGACATTGGTTTTAAGGGTCTTTTTCGGAAAATAATCGGCGGCTGGCGAAACCATACCTCCCACATGCAGTACATAGTCGGCACCGCTCACGCCACGCAAAATATCGTCGTAATTGAGCAAGTCGCCCCAAACGATTTCAACATTGGAGTTCCCGTCGAGATACGCTAATTTCTTGCGATTGTTTTTACTTGGACGCGCGATGATACGGATATTGAACTCGTCGGTTCTTTTGAGCAACTCTGCCAGCCCAGCCGAACCCATATTGCCGGTCGCACCGGTCAGAAAAACAGTTTTCTTATTTGCCATAATCAGATGCTATGTTATTTTTGCAGTACAAAGGTAACATTTTTTTACGTAATCGGCAGAACTGTCAGGCCCTGTAAAAGATTTTGCACAACATTCTTCAAAAAATAAGAGAATTTTAAACAACCTTTGTAAAAAAAAAGTATCTTTGCGTATCAAAACATTCACACATTTAATTATTAAACAATGAAAAAATTAGGATTTTGGGCCATGTTGGCCGCTGCGAGCGCAATGATGGTTGCTTGCTCGAGCAAAGCTACCGAAGAAGAATCGGCAGAAGAAGTAATCGAAGTTGTTGCTGACAGCGTTGCTGAAGTAGTTGAAGCAGAAGCTACTGACGTTGAAGAAGCTGTTGAGGAAGTTGTAGAAGAGACTAAAGCGTGCGCTAAAAAAGCCGCTGCAACCACCAAGCAAACCGTAAAAGAAACTGCTAAAACCGTAGAAGAAGCTGTTGTTGAAACCGCTGAAGCTGCTAAAGAAGAAGCTGTTGAAGCTGCCGCTGCTGTAGAAGAAGCTGCCGCTCCCGTTGGTCTGAAGGCCAAGAAAGACGCTTCGAAAACTGAAGCTGCCGCTGCAGAAGAAGCTGCCGCTCAAGAAAAAGCCGCTTCTAAGAAAAGCCGTTTGAAATAATCATTATTCATCTTTAAATTTTTAGAACCATGAAAAAAGTATTGAAATTTATCGCATTGGTTGCTTCTGTAGCCATGTTTGCAGCTTGCTCGAACGAAGAACCGGGCGCAGACGTAATCACCACTTATGGTGGCAACGACTCTGACGGTGACTATGTTACCATGATCGTTAACGAAACCCAAAGCACCTACGAACTGTTCTACGGCGAATCGAAGAAAGACGAGAACTACGAAGCTTTCTCTAATGGTACCTTCACCTTGAAAAACAACGGCACAATCATGTCTTGCGCTGATGTTGACGGCGAAACCACTTTCGACATCACTGTTGACGGCAAAAAATTGAAATACGACAACGGTGAAGAAGGCGATGACGCTTATTCTTTCGAATTGAAAAAGAAATAATCATTTTCTTATAAAACAAAAAAAGGAGCCTAAAAAAGGCTCCTTTTTTTGTACCTGAGGCGGGAATGTCTTTTGAGACATTAGGTACAAAAAAACCAGCCTTGTCGGCTGGATATTTTTGTACCTGAGGCGGGAATTGAACCCGCACGGACATTGCTGTCCAAAGGATTTTAAGTCCTTCGTGTCTACCATTTCACCACTCAGGCCCATGTGAGCGAAAAACGGGACTCGAACCCGCGACCCCAACCTTGGCAAGGTTGTGCTCTACCAACTGAGCTATTTTCGCAAAAGCAGTGCAAAGATACTGCGAATGTTATTTACCTCCAAATAATTTTTGGTAATATTCCGATTTATAGAACGCTTCGGCCGCCTTTTCGAGTTCGGCATACCACTCCGCTCCAAACCTGCGAATCAAAGGATCTTTCAGAAAACGATACACAGGAACCTTTAGCTGACTTCCCAAACGGCATGCATCCGTGCATACATCCCAGCGGTGGTACTCCACACCAATGAAATTTTTGCGCTTGCGCAGACGTATAGGATACAAGTGACAGGATATCGGCTTTTTAAACGGCGTTAGCCCTTGTTCGTACGCTTTCTCGACCGAGCACTGCCATACACCGTTATCATCACGATAGGCAAAGACACACTCGCGATTGCCTACGATAGACGTCACCAGGTCTCCCTCCTCGTCAACATAGGCCACTCCCTGACGGTCAATTACCTCTCGCGCTTCGGCCGAAAGCATCGGCGTTACAAAAGGCAAAGCTTGCTCAAGAGCCACTATCTCATCTTCTTCGAGCGGGGCACCACTGTCCCCTTCTTCGCAACAGATACCTTTGCAATGCGCAATATCGCACACAAATTGCTCTGACAGCAAATCGAGCGACACCAAAGTTTCGCCAATTTCAATCATCACCAATCGTAATTGTTGTAATAATCGTCGTAATTGTAGTCGTCGTATTGAGGTTCAGGTTCTTTCTGACGCTTTTTATTAAACTTGACAGGAAGTATGTAGGCTGATTTGACGCGGTAGCCATCGAGCGACGCTGGCTTGAATGTCGGCAAAGACTTCACTACTTTGAGTGCCGCCTGATCCTGCTCTTCCGACAACGACTGCAAAATCTCGTAACAGCAAGTATGGCCACAACGGTCAACCACGACCTGAACCTTGACCTCACCAGTCAAGAGTAATGGTTTGCCGTCGATATCGATTTCGCCACTGAATACGTCGGGCATCTCGGTGTTTTGATACAGGTAAAGCGACAACTCCACATCGCCCCCCGGAAATTTGGCATCGTACATCCCTTGCGGATACGGATGATAGGTCCCTCCGTAAATATCAGACGGCTCATCATCGACACATTTGGCATATACGGCCTCGTACATCAGATAATCCACCTCTGCATGCATCAGCGACACAGCCAACAAGGCGATACATATCAAAAACAGGCGTTTCATTATTATTCTTCAACTTTTGCCACTTGGCGTGCAGGATACAATGCCGAGACAAACCCCAAGGCCAACACTGTGACAAAGATAATGATAATATCCATAACTTGAACCTTTACTGGGTAAGCATCAACTATATACGAGCCTCCGGAGTTAACTCTTACCCAACCGAATTCGGCTTGCAACCAGCACAAAAGCAGGCCAAATAAGACGCCCACCACAGCACCGATAATCGAAATCAGCCAACCTTCGTACAAGAAAATCCGGAAAACCGTTTTCGGACGAGCCCCCAAGTATTGCAAATATTTGATATCGTCTTTTTTATCGATAATCAGCATCGACAACGAACCGATGATATTAAACGCGGCAATCAGCAGGATAAAGCTCAGAATAAGATAGGTTACCCATTTCTCTATTTCCATCATCTTGAAAAAATCCTCTTGCTGCTCATACTTGTCTTTGACGGCAAATCCGGCACCAAGTTTAGCGCGAAGGTCTTTTTTGAAAGATTTGATATCAGTACCCGACTTTAGCCGAAGTTCTATCGACGACACTTGGCTTTCGTATTCAAACAGACGCCCGGCCAAATCGATGGGAACAATCAGCAAATTGTTGTCATACTTGTCTTGGCGCACCATAAACACCCCAGACATAAACACAATTTCTTTGTTGAACGACTTGTCGGGTCGCATCAAGTTTACTTTTTTGGTTCGTTTGGGAGCATACAGCTCAAGCGGACGTACATAATGCATACCACTTCCAAGCGTATGTACTAGTCCGACACCTCCTACTGCCATATAGAAGTCACCTTCTCTGAGTTTGTACTCACCATCATAAAGGATTTGTTCGATGTCGGTAACCTGGGCATAATCGTCAGAAACGCCTTTGAGCATGACCGGCATCTGTTTTTTACCAAATTGCAACAATGCGTTCTCCTCAAGTACACAACTTGTCAGCGCCACACGACCATCTGATTCGAGTATCTGTAACACCGAATCGGGATCAAACACCTTGGAGCCGACTGCTGTCACTTTGATTTCGGGGTCAAAATTACTGAAAAGGTCTTCGACCAAGCCCTGAAATCCATTGAATACCGACAATACACAAACAAGCGCCATCGTACCCACTGCCACTCCGCAAACCGAAATCGCAGAGATGATATTGATGGCACTTACCGACTTTTTCGCCAACAAATAACGGCGCGCTATGTAAAACGGGAAATTCACTTATTTGAGTAATTCGTCGATATGTTCAATATAATCAAGCGAGTCGTCGAGGAAAAAGCTCAACTCGGGCACAACACGCAGCTGGAATCGGGTACGGCCTGCCAAATCGTGTCGTATACTGGCCGATTTTTCGTTAATTTGAGCAAGAAGTTCGGCTCCACGCTCAGACGGGAAAATGCTCAAATATACACGCGCGACGCTCAAATCTGGGCTAACGCGCACCTTGGTCGTTGTAATAATGACCCCCTGAAAATTGCGTGCAACGCCCAAAAAGATAGAACTCAACTCTTTTTGCAGCAACCTCGCTATTTTTAATTGTCTTGTCGTTTCCATTCAATCATTTTTTTGCAAAGTTATTATTTTTTGCGGATTATGGTAATACCATCGCGTAAAGGAAGTATAAATTTTTCGACACGCGCATCAGCAGCCACATAATCGTTAAACTCGAGCAGCCCCTGTGTCTGGCGGTCGCCACGTTGCAAAGGTTCGACCACCTTGCCGTCCCATAAGGTATTGTCTGCCAAAATATAACCACCTTGCGGCACTTTGTCGATTACCAGATCGTAATATTGTTTGTACTCGCGCTTGTCGGCATCTATGAATACCAAATCAAAAGGCCCATCAATGGACGGCAACAGCTGCAACGCATCGCCAATACGAAAGTCGATGCACTCAGCATACGGACTGCGCTCGATATAATCGCGTGCAAAATCCTCGATTTCATCATCGCGGTCAATGGTAACCAGTTGACCATCCTTCGCCAGCCCTTCGGCAAGGCACAATGCCGAATATCCCACATACGTCCCCAATTCGAGGATGCGGTGCGGACGTATCATGTGCGAAATCGCACTCAGCAACCGCCCTTGCAAATGCCCCGACACCATGCGCGGATGCAACAACTGCACATGCGCCTGATGATCGAGTTGCGCCAGCAATTCGGATTCGGGCTCAGTATGAGCCAGGACGTAGGCGTTTAACAATCGTTCTTGTTCGTTCATCAATCGTAAAACAAATAACAGAATTGTTCGGGGTTCATCACTTCCTGCGACACCGCACAAATCTGTTCAGACGTAACCTCGCCTATGCGTTGCACAGTCTCGCGTTTGGAACTAACCTTACCCGACACCATAAACTTTCGGGCGGTCGACAGCAACCACGACTCACGGCTCTCTCCGGCAATTACCAACCGTGACAAGAACTGATCTTTGAGACGGCGCAACGCTACTGCCGAAAGCGGTTGTGTCTGGATATGGGTAATTTCGGATAAGATGGTGTCAAGAATCCGATCCTTATCATGTTTGTCTGCGCCAAAATACACACTCCAAACGCCCGTATCGGCATAAGAGGCATAAGTGCTGTCAACCGTATACACGAGCCCTTGTTTTTCGCGCAGCTCCATATTGAGACGACTCGACGAGGAAGCACCTCCCAACAAATAGTTCGCAAGATGCATTGCACTGTAATTCGGATGCTGTTTGGGATAGGCACGACCCCCCAATTGACAATGCATCTGCTTAGTATGCTTGTGAATCGTCGTTACCGTCGGTGTATATAGGACAGGCGTCTGACGATCAGACAAACAACCCGATGCCACCGGAACACTTCCCAAATATTGTTCTGCCATACCCATCACTCGTTCAAAAGAGGCAGACCCCATCGAGAAAAACAAGATTCTGTCGGGCGTAAAGCAACGGTTTACAAAACGTTTCAGGCTCTCGCCTGTATAGGTTTTAAGACCTTTTTTGGTTCCCAAGATGCCTCGGCCTAACGGATAACCGGCAAAGACCAAATCCTCAAAGTCATCAGAAATCTGGTCGGACGGATCATCTAGGTACAAATCAATCTCGTCCATCACCACCATGCGTTCCTTGTCGAGTTCGTCGTCGGTGAACTGCGAGTTAAACACCATATCGGCAACCAACTCGTAGGCGCGTTCAAAATGTTTTTTCAAAGAAATACCATACACGGTGATATTTTCTTTGGTAGTGAAGGCGTTGAGTTCGCC
>JAGACJ010000108.1 GCA_017614195.1 Paludibacteraceae bacterium | reverse complement strand
GGCGACAAGTTGTGTGTGGATCGGACGAATATTCCGGCCATCAGCGCTACGGCCAATGCTGGTGAAGCCATCGACTGGTACGATGCCGCAACGGGTGGCAACTTGCTGCAGGCGGGTAGTACGACCTACCAACCGACGGCCGCCGGCACCTACTATGCCGAAGCTCGCGAATTGACGAGTGGGTGTGTGAGTGTTCGTACCGCAGTTACCGTAACGGTTACCCCGGTTATTTCGCTGGGTAACGATCGCACGGTGTGTCCGGGCGATCAAGTGCAACTGACCGTTGAGACCAACGATGCTGATTTGACAACCTATACGTGGGAAGGTGCTACGGGTAATGGCGCCAACGCTACGCTTGATGCACCCGCCTGCCGTCAGTCGGCTGATGTGCGTGTCACCGTATTCAATGGCGACAATTGCTCGAGTGTGGCATCGCTGACCATCAGCGCGGGCGATACCGAGAATCCAACCATTTCCTTGATACAAGGTGCAACCGCTCAGCAAGCGGCTATTCCGGCAGGAAGTTGCCAATACACGATTCCTGACTTGACCAACTTGGTTGAGGTAGGAGACAATTGTACCTCGAACAACAACTTGCAGATTACCCAAAATCCTGCAGCCGGAACACCGGCGAATCCTACGCAAACCGTAACGGTAACCGTAACCGACGGTTGTGACAATACTGGTACGCTGAACTTTACGGTAACGACGCCCGCAGACCTGCCCGCCGTCACGATTGACGGCCAGGCAACGACTTGCCCGGGCGGTGATGTGGAACTTACGGCTGTTACGAATGCTGTAGATGTGCAATATGAATGGAACAATGCCACGGCCCTGCCTACGGCAGCCAATAAGGCGACCTTGACGGCCGGAGCCCGTTGTGGCGATCAAGTGACCGCCCAAGTGACCATCCGCAATGCCAATGGCTGTACATCGACGAGCGACTGGTTCACGTTGACTGCTCAAGACAATGTCAATCCGACCATCGAACTGCAAGCAGGCGCAACGCTCCAGCAAAACGCAACGCCGGCTGGCAACTGCCAATATACCGTACCTGATTTGACTGGTATGGTAGTGGTAGACGACAATTGCACCGATGCCAACGACTTGATTGTTACCCAACAACCTGCCGCCGGTTCGGCCATCCAGCAAACGGGCAATGTAACCGTAACGGTCACCGACGGCTGTAACCTCACGAGCTCGCTGATCTTCAGCGTAGAGATTCCCGCTGACCTGCCTGCCATCACGATTGAGGGAGAAGCAACGACCTGTCCGGGCGGTGAGGTAGAACTGACCGCAGTGATCAACTACAACGGCCAGCTGACCTACGAGTGGGAAGGCCTCGACAGCGATACCAATACTGGTGTCCTTGATGCCTCGGCCACCTGTGGCGGCACGACGCAGGCTCGTGTAACTGCTCGCAATGACAACGGCTGTCCGACGACAAGTGACTGGTTTACCTTGAAGTCGGAGGATAACCTGCCGCCGATGGTACAGTTGCAAGAGCCGGTGGCTGACGCCACTTCTTTGGGCGACTGTCAGTTCACGGTGCCCGATGTGACGGGTCTTGTCATAGCGTCCGACAACTGTACGGCCGATGCCGACCTGAGTGTAACGCAGAGTGTTGCTGTCGGTACTTCGATTAGTTCCACGACCGAAGTGACGGTGACGGTAACCGACCAGTGCGGTAACAGCGAGACCGCGATCGTGAGCGTAGTGGTACCCGACGCAATGCCCGAGCTGACCATCTATGGCGAGAATGAAGTTTGCCCGAATACCGATGTTTACCTGTCGGCAGTGATCTTGTACGACGGCGACATCGACTATACATGGAACAATGCGACGGGTCGTGACGAAGACGCCATGCTGACCTCGCCGGCCGTCTGCGGCGGCACGATAACGGTACAGGCCGTAGCCATCAACGCGTATGGATGTGTACGTCGTGCCGAGTTTACGGTAACGAGCAAAGACGAAGAGCGTCCTGTTATCGGTCGCTACGAATCAGAGCAAGCCGCGATATTGTCGGACGACTGCTACTTCACGATGCCCGACTTGACGTCGATGATAGCCGATGTGACGAGCGACAACTGCAGCAGCATCTACGACATGGAGATAGTCCAAAGCATCGCCGAGGGCACTGAGCTGACGCGTGACGCCGATGTGACGGTAACCGTAACGGATGCCTGCGGCAACGCGAGCACGGCGACGTTCCACATCACCGTGGCATTGTCTAACCCCGACATCACGGTATCGCAACCCGAGGCCCTTTGTGGTCCGGCTACCATAGATGTGGCCAACTATGTATCGAACCCTGGCGGTTGGACGGTGAACTACTATGAGGACGCCGCGATGACGTTGCCGGCAACGACGACAGCCACGAGCCAGTCAGGCGAATACTATGTACAAGCCCTTGATGCGACGAACGGTTGTGTCAGCCCGATATACACGATTGGCGTTGATATCTACGAGTTGACGATCGAGGTAGCCGAGCCGTTCAAGATTGACTACGGCGAGACGGCCGAGATATGGGTAGAGGGCGTAGGATCGCAAGCCGACGACTATGTCTATGACATCCACTTGGGCTCGGACGACGTAGCAGGCCACATGGAAGGCAATCGTTATGTAGCGATAGAACAACCGATCCAGAATTCGGTATATTCGGTACGCGTGGTGAACGGCAGCTGTGTAGAGACAGCGACGATTGCCGTCGAGGTATATCGCGAGTATATACCTAAGACCTCGTACTTCACGCCTGACGGCAACGGCGAGAACGACTACTGGTGCTACAGCAACGAAGATATTCGCGAGGGTTCGAAGGTACAGATCTTTGACCGTCATGGCCGCTGCGTGTATGAGACGACGGTCGGCGGTGACTGCTGGGACGGAACGTACAAGGGCAACCCGCTGCCGTCGGCCGACTACTGGTATGTGGTGACGGACTCCTACAAAGACCTCCGCTATAGCGGCCACATTACCTTGAAACGGTAATTCGGGTTCACCCATGATACAATATAGAGGCGCGATAAATCGCGCCTCTACTGTTATGTCGGGGTACAAAAAAAGAGACGCGATTTATCGCGTCTCTTGTGATCCCGCAGGGATTCAATCCCTGAACCTTCACATCCGTAGTGTGATGCTCTATTCAGTTGAGCTACGGAACCCTAATGCGAGTGCAAAGGTACTGCTTTTTTTTGATTGTACAAATTTACACCCACATTTTTTTATTTATTTGATAAAATTCACGCTGCGTTTTACAAAATCGCTCAAAGCCTGTCCTTTTAACATGTTGTTTGAAAGCAGTGCCAGGTCGATGAGTTGGCGAACCAACGATTCGTTTTTGCCGAACTTGGCGTAAACCGCTTCCTTCTGCTTGTTGAGCTCGCTGATGCGGTCGTTGCTGGTGCGCAGCACCTCTTTTTCGGTCTCGGCATACTCGTCTTCTTTTTTGTCACCGTTGGCAGTACGAATGTCGGCGATCTTTTTGTTCAAAACCTCGATTTCGTCGGCCATGGGTTTGATCTCGGCATCGCAAGCGGCTTCCTCTTTTTGTAATACCGATTGGATCAAGGCGTGGTCAGTGTTGAGCACCAGGTTATAGGTGTCGGGCATTTCGCCGTAGAACGACATCATGCCGCCTTGCATGGCCGCCATTTCCTTCATACGGCGCATATATTCGCTTTGCGTGATGATGACGGGTAATGATTCGGCTCCCATCGCTTCGAAACTGACGATATATTCGGTTTTGCGTTCTTCGGCAGGCGCTTCGGCGCGGAATATCTGCTGCAAGGCTGTTTGTTGCTCATTGGTCAATGTGTGGGCGGCGGCGTTGGCTTTGACAATCAGGCGGTCGATTACATCGCTGTCGACGCGGACAAAACGCATTTTTTCATTGGCTTGCTCCAATTTCGAAGCCAAATGTATATCAAGTTGTCCGTCCATCAGCAAAACATTGTAGCCCTTGTTCTTTGCCGCTTCAATATAGCTGTACTGCTGTTCGGCATCGTTGGTGTAGAGCACGATAAGATTGCCATCCTTGTCGGTTTGGTTGCCTTCGATGAGCGACTTGTATTCGTCAAGCGTATGGTATTTGCCATCGATGTCCTTGAGCAAATTGAATTTGCCTGCCTTTTCGTTGAACTTCTCGTCGGTCAGCATGCCGTATTGGATGAAAATCTTGAGGCTGTCCCATTTCGACTCGTATTCGCTGCGCTCTTTATTGAAAATCTCGGTCAGTTGGTCGGCCACCTTCTTGGTGATGTAGGTCGAAATCTTCTTGACATTCGCGTCGCTTTGCAGGTATGAACGGCTGACGTTCAATGGAATGTCGGGCGAGTCAATCACGCCGTGCAACAAGGTCAGAAACTCTGGCACGATGCCTTCGACCGAGTCGGTGACAAACACCTGGTTGCAGAACAATTGGATTTTGTTGCGTTGCAGCTCGATGTTGTTCTTCACCTTGGGAAAATACAGGATACCTGTCAGGTTGAATGGATAGTCCACGTTGAGGTGGATGTGGAACAGCGGCTCTTCGCCGAACGGGTACAACTCGCGGTAGAATTTGCTGTAGTCTTCGTCTTTCAAGTCTGCAGGTTTCTTTACCCAGGCTGGCTCGGTATTGTTGATGATATTGTCTTCGGCAGTGTCGACCTGCTTGCCGTCTTTCCACTCTTTCTTTTTACCGAAAGCCACGGCAATGGGCAAAAATTTGCAGTATTTGTTAAGCAAAGTGTTGATACGGCTTTCTTCGAGAAAATCCTTGCTCTCATCGTCGATATAAAGGATGATATCGGTACCGCGGTCGGCCTTTTCGGTCTCCTCCATGGTGTAGTCGGGATTCCCTTCGCAGCTCCATTTGACGGCTTTTGTACCTTCTTTGTACGACTGGCTGATAATTTCAACCTTTTTGGCCACCATAAACGATGAGTAGAAACCCAAGCCGAAGTGGCCGATGATGGCGTTGGCGTCGTTTTTGTACTTGTCGAGGAATTCCTCGGCGCCTGAGAATGCGATTTGATTGATGTACTTGTCGATTTCTTCGGCAGTCATACCGATACCACGGTCCGAAATGGTCAGTGTCCCGGCCTCTTTGTCGAGTTTTACCTGCACGTTGAGGTTGCCTAACTCGCCCTTGAATTCGCCTACAGATGACAATGTTTTCAGCTTTTGGGTGGCGTCAACGGCATTTGACACCAATTCGCGCAAGAAGATTTCCTGGTCGCTGTACAAGAATTTCTTAATCACCGGAAAAATGTTCTCCGAAGTGACTCCAATGTTGCCTTGTTTCATAGATATAGAGGTTTTAATTATTTGCTGTCGGTGATGAGCAAATAATATGCCAAGGCGATTTTGACTGACAAAACGGCACAACTACCGCGCGTATTGGCGGCGGCGCTGTTCGTTGATGAAGATTTTGAGCACTTGCGATGTACGCATGAATTTGCCTCGTTTGTAGATGACATTCCATCGGGGGATGGTACGGAGCGCATGCTCTATCTGCGCGTTGATGATAGGATCAGCCCCTTTGACAATACGGACACTGTCGACCTTCCCGTTTTCGTCGCCCGATACGATGGCAATGACCAACCCGTCGCTGACTTTGTCTTGAACAATGTGGGTGTATAGCCATGTGTATAGCGAGTCGGAATTGTGCGCGTAGGGTGAGATACGGGTGTCGGAATTGTCGTACTTGATTGCTTTTATGATTTTTCCGTTGGCAATCTGCAAATCGAATTCTTTTTCGTAGAGCGGGTCGGTGCGGTCGCCGGCATCAAGCAGAACGCGTCCCTGATTAAAACGATAGGTGCCGTTGGTCCAGTCTGCGAGTGCCCTGTTGTCGGCGTATTGTTGTGGGAACACTTTCTTTAAGTCTGCGGTCAGACTGTCTTGTGCAAAGCAGCATGAGGTGATTTGCGTGACGTATAGCAGACTGTCGGCTACAAGCCATTTCGCACGATATCCGCGAACGCAGTCGCTTGGACGACAAGTGCTGGCCGAGTCGAACAACAAATCGTCGGAGGCCCCTTCGTAGCATACTTTTGAAAGCATGTTGTCGAGTGCTAAGAGCGTGTCATTGCCCATGAACACGGTGTCGTTCACTTGTTGGAGCGCCTGAAAATTGACAGGGAGGGCCGGCAGGGCGCAGAAAAACCATGTGAGGCATGCAAGCGTTTGGCGGATTTTCATTGGATTTCGTTTAAGGTAAAACATTGATAGGACAAAAGTAATCAAATAAAGGACAAAATAGTCCAAAATGCCCGAAAAATCTGAATTTTCCAGTATTATTCGAATAATAAGAAAAAAAATTTCCTATCTTTGCGGAGGTTTAATAAGTCTATTAAATTAAATTATTAAATTGGTCGGTTAAAATATGAGGCAAGATCAAAAGGCAAAACATTTGAAGACGTATCAGTTAGGAATAGACATCGGTTCAACCACCTTGAAGGTGGCGGTGCTTGATGCGGGCGCCCAGTTGGTGTTTTCGGATTATCGTCGTCACAATGCCGATATCAGGCGGGCTGGAATGGAAGTTGCGAGAGCGTTGTACAACCGCTTGGGCGAATGTCGGTTGCAATTGGCCATTACCGGTTCGGTCGGTATGGGGTATGCCGAACGGTTGGGGTGGAGTTTCGTGCAGGAGGTGGTGGCTGCCGCGGCCACTGTCGAACACCGTTATCCCGAGGTTCGAACCTTTATCGATATGGGTGGCGAGGATAGCAAGATGATATTCTTTGAGCAAGGGAAAGTCCCCGACATCCGTATGAATGGCAGTTGTGCCGGTGGAACAGGCGCTTTTATCGACCAGACTGCCACACTCTTGGGGGTATCTCCTTCGGAATTGAATGAACTTGCCGCCAAAGCTTCCAACATCTATCCCATAGCATCGCGCTGCGGTGTGTTTTCGAAAACAGATATTCAGAATCTGATCAGCCGTAAGGTAAGCCGCGCGGACATTGCCGCTTCGGTGTTCAACGCGGTGGCGTTACAAGTGGTGGCGTCGTTGGCTCGAGGCATGGATATCTTGCCCAAAGTTTTCTTATGTGGAGGCCCGTTCGCCTTTTTGCCGGAGTTGAAGAAACATTTTATACGAGTGTTGGGAATTAGTGAGTCTGATTGCCTGTTGCCCGAAGGGGCCCAACTTATACCGGCCATGGGATGTGCGTTACTGGCTTCGTCGGTAGGAAAATCCCCCATACGGCTCACCGAAATTGTTGGTTTGCTTCGTTTTGGAAAAGAACCGCGCGATATCAACCTCGAAGGCCGGTTAGAACCATTGTTCGGTAGCCAAAAGGCGTACAATGACTGGTTGTCGGGCAAACAAGTGTATCGTATCAGGCGTACCGAAGTGAAGCCGGGAGAACCTTGCTACTTGGGCGTGGATTCTGGTTCGACCACCACGAAAATCATCTTGCTTAACGGACAGGGCGAATTGGTGTATTCTGATTACAGACGCAACAATGGCGACAGTTTCAATGCGTTTCACGACGGAATAAGGCAAATGTATGCGACCCTTCCTCATGCCGACGAGGTGGTGATTGCCGGCAGCTGTGTAACAGGTTATGGTGAGAATTTGCTCAAAACTGCCTTTAATCTTGATTATGGCATTGTCGAGACCATGGCGCATTTTTCGGCTGCGCGTAGGGTTGAACCCCAAGTGTCGTTCGTACTCGACATTGGCGGGCAGGACATGAAAGCCATTTTTGTGGAGAACGGTGCCATCCGCCGCATCGAAATCAATGAGGCCTGCTCATCGGGTTGCGGCTCGTTTATCGAGACTTTTGCCAACATGTTAGGGTACAAAGTGGCTGATTTCGCGCAACTGTCGTGCTTGGCGCGACATCCGTTTGATCTCGGAACCCGTTGTACCGTATTTATGAATTCCAAGGTCAAACAAGCCATGCGCGAGGGGGCTCCTGTCGAGGATATCGCCGCCGGTTTCAGTTATTCGGTAGTCAAAAATTGCCTGTTCAAGGTGCTGAAAATGAAAAATACCGCCGAGCTGGGCGACAAACTGGTGGTGCAGGGGGGGACCTTGCGCAATCACAGCATTGTCCGGGCACTCGAAACGATGACAGGCAAGCAAGTGTCGTTTACGGATATTCCCGAGTTGATGGGGGCATACGGCGCTGCGCTTTATGCCATTGAAATGAATAAAAACGCTTGATTTCCAGAGAATAACAGTCTAATTCGAAATAACCGTCACGATGGAGGTACAAAACAAACAACAACGTACATTGGCCGATTTGGTGAAAGCCAATGAATACGAATCGGATTTCGAAACGTGCAGCGGTTGCGAAAATCATTGCATGGTCAAGGTGTTCCGTTTTGGTAACGGCAATGTGTATTATTCGGGTAACAATTGCGAAAAGGTTTATTCCAACAATGTGGAGCATACGCAAACAGGAATCAACATGTTCGCCGAAAAATACCGTATGCTGTTTTCGCGTGTCCCTAACCATGTGTTCGACGCGCCACCGCTTCTGACAATCGGCATTCCGCGCGGATTGGGCATTTACGAGAATTATCCGTTTTGGTATACATTGTTTACCAGTTGTAACATCAAGGTGATATTGTCAAAACCGTCTAACAACCGCCAATATGCCACGGGTGTGCGCACCATTATGGCCGACAATATCTGTTTCCCTGCCAAGTTGATGCATGGACACGTGAATAACTTGCTCGAGCAAAAAGTTGACCGCATTTTTTACCCGTATGTGGTGTATGAACGCAAAGAGGACGAAAAATCCAAAAACAGTTACAATTGTCCGATTGTGGCGGGTTACAGCGATGTGCTGAAATCTTCAATGGACCCCGATGCCAATCACCGGGTGCCGTTCGATGCCCCGATAATCACATTCAACGACGATGAGTTGATGTACAAATCGTGCTGGGCGTATCTCAAAACCTTGGGAGTGCGCAAGTCGGTGGCTTATCAGGCCATCGCCGAAGCCAAGGAGGCGCAAGAAAACTATTTGCGCCAATTGCGCGAACGGGCGTTAAGTGTATTGGAGCAGGCGCGTACCGAAAACCGCATGGTCATTCTACTTGCCGCGCGTCCGTATCATATAGATCCGCTGATTGAACATAAAATCTCGTGGGCAATTGCCGACATGGGCATCGATGTGATTACCGAAAACGTGTCGACCGAGGCGGGTAACAAGGTGTATGAGGAAATCAACGCGGTGACGCAGTGGGCTTATCCCAACCGTATCTTTAAGGCGGCCCACTTTGTCGGGCAGTATGATGGCGGAAACCTGCAGATGGTGGAGCTGACGTCGTTCGGTTGTGGCCCCGATGCCTTTATTCTCGATGAAGTCAACAATATCCTGCGTCGTTATAACAAGAATCTGACTATTCTCAAAATTGATGATGTCAACAATATCGGCTCGCTCAAACTGCGTGTCCGTTCTTTGATCGAATCTTGCAAACTGTCGCTGCCACAAACCGTTCAAGCCCCGAAACCTTATCAAACCACCAAGATTTTCGACATCGAAGACAAACGCCGTTTGTTGCTGGCACCGTATTTTGCCGAGGGATATTCCGAATTGTTGCCGGCGTTGTTCAGTTTGGCGGGGTACAAACTCATCAATCTGCCGATGGGCAGTCAGGCCGACGCCGAAACAGGGTTGCGATTCGCCAACAACGATGTGTGCTATCCAGCCACAATTGTGATCGGCAGCATTATGAACGCTCTGCAAAGCGGCAAATACAATCCCGACGAGGTGGCTGTGATTATGACACAGACTGGAGGCCAGTGCCGGGCAACCAATTACTTCTCGTTAATCAAAAACGCAATGGTTTCGGCTGGATTCGAAAACATTCCGGTCGTTTCCTTGGCGACTGGAGCCGGTGTTTCGAACAACCAACCGGGCTTTTCGCTGCCGTGGCGCAAACTTGTAAGTGCTTTAGTCAACACAGTGATATTCGCAGATGTGCTCAACCGGCTGTATTTCGCTTCGATTGTCCGCGAAAAGCATCCGAATCTGGCGAAACAGTTGCGTCAGCAATATATGACGCAGGCCGACCAAATGGTCAGAAAAGGAGATGCCAAAAAGCTGGTGACTCTGGCCAAACTCGCTGCACGCGATTTTGCAGAAATATGCCATCGCAGACAAGTGCCGGTGATTGGATTGGTCGGTGAGATTTATGTCAAGTACAACTCGTTCAGTCACAAGAATGTGGTGAACTGGCTGCTCGAAAATCAGATTGAAGTGGTACCGCCCTCGCTTACAAACTTTTTCTCAACCTCGTTTGTCAGCAACCATGTGAACCGTAATTATCACATTAAAAACGAGCAGACACCGACATGGATAACAGATATGTTCTACACGTACTTGCGGCACATGATGCGCAAGTATGACCGTGCGTCATCCGCGTTCCCATATTACCGCAAGTTCACCAATATTTTTGAAGAGGCGGACCTCGCGTCAAGAATCGTGAGTCTTGCAGGTGATTTTGGAGAAGGGTGGGATTTGCCTGGCGAAATCTGTTCGTTGGCCGAGAGTGGTGTCGAAAACGTCATCAGTCTGCAGCCGTTCGGTTGCATAGCCAACCACATCATTTCGAAAGGAGTTGAAAAGAAGATTAAGAAAGTCTACCCGAAAATGAATCTGCTCTTTCTTGATTTTGACAGCAGTACCTCCGACGCAAATGTCTATAACCGTTTGCATTTTATGGTCGAAAACGCTAAAAAGACAATCCGATGAATACGAAAGAATCCGAAATGCAGCAGCAGATCATGCAGGCAGCCGAAGAATTGATTATGGATCGAGGTTTTGACGCGACCTCAACTACCGACATTGCGCGCAAGGTGGGATGTAACCAGGCGTTGGTTCATTATTATTTTCGGACCAAGGAAAACTTGTTTCAGCAGATTTTTGTCAAAAATATTGACGCGGTGCTCGAGTTTCTGGATGCCTATCAATTCGAAGGATCTGTCGAAGATATTGTAAAAAAAATAGTTGAGGCCTATTTTTCTGTCTTGTCACAACATCGCAAGCTGCCGTTTATCTTTGTCAGTCAGTTGTTGTCGAATGATGATCGCCGTATGTTTGTGCGCGACTATATTGTCGAAAACGAACGGCGCAGGCGAGTCTATTACCGTTTCGACGGTGTGGTGCAGCGTGCGGTCGCATCTGGGCAAATTCGTCCGATAAAAACTTTGGATTTGTTCATGAATATCGTATCTTTGATCATCTTTACGTTTGTGTCGCTTCCGATGTACATGGACTGGTTGCGCAAAGACGAGCAGGAAGTGCAAGCCTATTTGCAAGAGCGTCAGGAAGAAATCGTCCGTTCGATTGTATATTCGTTGCGTCCGCTTTAGAATATGGGGGATATGTATATTATAGGCATGGCATTGTTGCCTTCGGTTTTGCTGGCTGTTTGGATTTATTTTCAAGACAAACAGCGGAAAGAACCGATTTTTGGTTTGTTGAAGGCCTTTTCACTAGGCGTAGTGTCGGCGGGTCTGACAATTGTCATTCATATTTTAATGCCGGAGCAAATAGCTGCGTTTATTGATGGGACAGCCTTTTGGCGGGCATTCGTATCGGCGGGCGTATTGGAAGAATTTTCCAAGTTACTCATGTTCTTTTTGGGGATTTGGAGCTTAAAGGCTTTTGACGAGCGCTTCGACGGCATTGTGTATATGGCTTATATCGGGTTGGGATTTGCGTTTTTCGAAAATATCTTTTATTTGCTTGATTCGACGGATGCTTTTTCTCTCTTTCTCGGGCGTGCGCTTTTTTCGGTACCGGCACATTTCTTTTTTGCGGTGCTGATGGGGTATTTTCTCGGAAAAGCCAAATTTGAGACAACCGTTGCCAAACGCGATTTCCTGATTGTTTTCGGGTGGTTGCTTGCGGTGTTGGCGCACGGCTGCTACGACTATTTGCTGATGAGGCAGGAAGAGGTGGCGGATGCTGGTGCCGTGGTGTTTCTGTTGCAGATTTCTTTCTATGTTTTCGACTATTTTTTGTGGCGTATCGCCTTGCGGCGTATCCGTCGTTTGCAAGAATTGGATGAGGAGATGGGAATCTCACCCGAACAGCCCGATGACATAGACTGGCGCAGGATACCGCCAAAAGTGTGAGTAGCCGAATAATCCGATTATCTGACAAATGAATAGCCAACAATTATATGGTATCGATGCCAAGGCCAGACGTTTCGTTGAACTTGCTTGCGTGCTGTTTCTTGCGGCCTGTGTCTTATGGCTCGTCATGGATTTGCTGGCCGGCACATTCGGATTAGCCTGTCCGCATAAGGCGATGCGGATGGTTGCCATCGTTTTGTTTGTGATTTTTATGGTCAGTGTCGCGGCCAAATTGATTTGGGAAACGTTGTTGTGCTTTTCAGTGGATTTCAAAAGAAAACAAATAAAACGCCGGTATCGGAGATTAACAAAGCAATTAATATAAAGGAGGCTTACTATGCAGACAAACAATCATCAGATAAAAGACTATAGCGCAGCTC
>JAGACJ010000107.1 GCA_017614195.1 Paludibacteraceae bacterium | reverse complement strand
TTGGTGGCGACCCCCCAGCGGATATCGGCATGGAAACGGGAGGCCTGTTTGTGCAAATCGTCCATCATGGCAGTGCCTTGCACCCCTTCGGGATAGCCTGGGAAATTTTCGATCTCGGTGGTTTGTGTCAATTGACCGCCAGGTTGCAAACCTTCGTAGACGATGGGCGACAAACCTGCGCGCGAGGCATATATGGCGGCAGTGAGACCAGCAGGTCCCGAACCAAGAATCAGACAACGGATAATAGTTGGCATTTGGGTATAAATTAGAAATTAACGAATATCAATGATTTCGGCATTTGGATATTTTTGCTTGTCGAACACGAAAGTGTTGGCGGGGAACTGCTTGTTCGTCTCCATCTTTTCGATGACAATGGTGTTTTGTACGCCGTTTTTCGAGAACGTAATCATTTTACATGGTTGATAGGTGTCGGTGTAGACGTACATCTCGATTTTGAAAAACTCCTGGTCGCGGTCTTCGGGGTAGAGCTTGACCAGTTTGGCAGGACGGCCGTTGACGGTCAGTTCCTCGGGCTTGTCAATCTTGTAGCCGGTTTTGTATTGGTTGATAATCGAAGTGGGATCCACTTCTTCGAGTTCTTCGGCTTCGGGCTCGGAGATTGTTACCTCGTTGGTCTTTTTGTTGTAGGCATACAAATCCTTGCCGTCGAACAGCATGGTGGCCATGTCGGATTGCAAAACGAACATACGCCCTTTGGTCTTGAGCGTTCCCGAAGCGGCTTGGTGCATTTTCGTTTTCGAGTCGTCGATGGTGATTTTAATTTTCAATTCGGTACCCGTTGAGCTTTTGTAGGTCGATGACACTTTCGACAACAGTTTCATCGAGGCGTCATCGGTTTGCGCCTGGATTGCCAGTACACCTAATGCAAACAATACACATAGAATCCACTTTCTCATATCACTTTCTCTTTTTTTGGACAGACCAGCCGAATTTGCCGATTTTTTTGCCAATACCGTAATAGTTACCATGCATGTAAGCCAGCATTTTTGCTTTCTCCATGTCGAATGCACCGGTGTCTGGGTTGATGAATTGGTCGTCGGCTTGCACATTGACCACTTTGGCAATAAACATGTCGTGCGATCCCAACTCCTTGATTTCGACCACTTCACATTCGATGTTCATGGGCGACTCGGCAATGATCGGAGCGGCGACCTTTTCGGCTTTGACCGGTGTCAGGTGCATGGTCTTGAATTTGTCGAACTCCGCACCCGACTTTACGCCACACCAATCTGTAGCGTATGACAAGTTTTCGGTCGTAAGGTTTAATACAAAGGCCCGGGTACGCGTCAGGATATCGTACGAATGGCGCGATTTGCGTACCGATATGTAACACATAGGCGGATCGGAGCAAATGGTACCTGTCCAGGCAACCGTAAGGATGTTGTATTCCGACGGGTCTGCGCCTACGCTGACCAAAACGGCGGGTAGCGGGTAGAGCAATGTGCCTGGTTTCCAATTGATTTTCATCGGTACGGTTATTTGACAACAATTTCAGACAAATCAACGGTGCGTTCGCAGTAATGGCATTTGAAAATGCCGCGTTTGCGGTCGAGCAAGTCGAAACGTGTGGACACCGGTTGCTTGTTGGTGATGCACATCGGGTTAACGCATTGCAGAATCTCGTGTACCGATTCGGGCAGCGACAAGTCGATTTTTTCAACCACTTCGTAGTTCTCGACAATGTTGATGCGGGCCGAAGGGGCAAGCAGTGCCAATTTGTTCAGCTCTTCGGCCTTAAACACTTTATCGGCGATTTTGATTACACCTTTTTTGCCTAATTTCTTGCTTTCGAGGTTGTTACCAATGGTAATCTGCTGTTCTAACTGGTCCAGTTCCAGTATCGAGACGATTTTGAACAGTTTGTCAGCCGGGATATGGTCAATCACGGTGCCGTTTTTGAGGGCTCTGACGATGAGTTCGGTATGTGAAGCTTTCATACGGTTAAATGCTAACGATTAAACTAAACCTAAAATGGAGCAAATGACGGCTTGTCTTGCAAACACTCCGTTGCGTGCCTGCTCAAAGTAGTAGGCTTTTGGGTTGCTGTCCACGTCCGTCGCAATTTCGGTGATACGGGGCAACGGGTGCAAGATGCGCAAGTTGTCTTTGGTCCCATCGAGCATACTGTTGCGCAGCGTGTAGGTGTTGCGCACTTTTTCGTATTCGACCGGGTCTGTGAACCGTTCCTGCTGGACACGCGTCATGTACAAGATATCAGAGGTCTTGAGCACGCTGTTCAAATCCGTGTCTTCGTGGTACTTGATGTGGTTGTCATCACAGAAAATCCGGTATTGCTCGGGAATGCGCAACTCGGGAGGCGCAATGAAATTGTACGTCGGATTGAAGTAACGCATTGCCATGAGCAGCGAGTGGACGGTACGGCCATATTTAAGGTCACCCACCATGCTGATTGTCAAATCGTTGAGGCGGCCTTGCGTTTTCTTGATAGAGTAAAGGTCGAGCATGGTTTGCGTAGGGTGCTGGTTAGCACCGTCGCCGGCGTTGATTACCGGTACACCTGCCACTTCGGACGCATAGCGCGCTGCACCTTCGACTGGGTGGCGCATTACAATCAAATCGACATAGTTGCTCACCATTTTGATGGTGTCGTGCAGCGTTTCTCCTTTTGACGAACTCGATGTGGCAGCGTCAGAGAAGCCGATTACCCGTCCGCCCAAACGTTGGACTGCCGTTTCGAAACTGAGCCGCGTACGCGTAGATGGCTCAAAAAACAAGGTGGCGACCAGTTTGCCGTCGAGCAGGTGCGGATTCGGATTCTTCTCGAATTGCTCCGCCAAATCAAGAATGCGCAGGATGTCTTCCTTTTCGCAATCTGTTATGGATACAAGACCGTTAGCTTTTATCATAATGCCTGAATTGAAAGGAATGAATTGTCAGTTTTGTCTGTCGGTTTATACCAATTTGTGGATGACCAAACCCGAACGCAATTTCGGTTCGAACCAAGTAGTCTTGGGGGGCATGATGTTGCCGCTGTCGGCGATATCGATGAGTTGTTGCATGGAAACGGGGTAGAGGGCCAAGGCCATTTTCATTTCTCCGCTGTCAACTCGTCTTTTTAGTTCTCCAAGACCGCGAAGACCACCAACAAAATCAATTCGTTTGTCGCTTCGCAAATCTTTGATTCCCAAAATTTCGTCCAAAATCAAGTTCGACGAAATCGTAACGTCCAATACGCCGATGGGGTCGTTGTCGTTGTAGGTTCCCGGTTTTGCGGTAAGTGAATACCACTTGCCACCGAGATACAGCGAGAAGTTGTGCAGCTTGTCGGGCTTGTAGATGCCGGCACCTTTCTCCACCACGTCAAAGTTCTTCGACAACGCTTGTAGGAACTCGGCTTCCGACAAACCGTTCAAGTCTTTCACAACACGGTTGTAGTCCATGATCTTGAGTTGGTTGTCGGGGAAACAAACCGCGAGGAAGTAGTTGTACTCATCGTCGCCGCGGTGATTGGGGTTCTGACGGCGTTTCTCGTCACCCACCAAAGCAGCTGCGGCACTGCGGTGGTGTCCGTCGGCAATGTACATCGAGGGAATTTGTTTCTCAAAGATTTCGGTAATGCGGCGGATGTCATTGTCATCGCTGATGACCCAGAAGTGATGGCCGAAACCCTCGGCAGAGGTGAAGTCGTATTCGGGAGTGCCGGCAGTGATGCGGGCGATGATGGCATCCAGCTCATCGTTGTGCGGATAGGCGAAAAACACCGGCTCGATGTTGGCGTTGTTTACACGCACATGTTTCATGCGGTCTTCTTCCTTATCGCGACGGGTAAGCTCATGTTTTTTGATCTTGCCGGTCATATAGTCGTCCACGTACGCGCAAAGCACCAGACCGTATTGGGTGCGGCCTTCCATGGTTTGCGCATAGATGTAGTAATTTTCTTTCTGGTCTTGCACCAACCATCCTTTTTCCTGGAATTTGGCGAAGTTCTCGGCGGCTTTGGGATAGACGCGCGGATCATGCTCGTCGGTGCCGACAGGGAAGTCGATTTCGGGTTTGATGATGTGGTACAGCGATTTTTCGTTACCGGCGGCCTCGGCGCGGGCTTCGTCAGAGTTCAATACGTCGTAGGGGCGTGATGTCACTTGTTCCACCAGATTTTTGGGTGGACGGATGCCTTTAAAAGGTTTTACGATGGTCATAATATTATGTTTTGATATATTTTGTAGAATAATTGTACAAAATTACGAATTATTTCATTGGTTGGTGGGGTCGTCGGCTACAAAGTTTTTAACATCGGACCTGTCTGATGCAAAACCCCAAGTGTAATCCGACCGTATTGTTGAAAAATAATTGTCGCGCGACGGGTATTCTGCCCGTCGATTTTTTTTTGTTTGTGTTAAAATTCGTACATTTGCGTAACTAACTGCAAATATATGAAAAAAATACTGGCTTGTATAAGCATGGTTCTGTGCGGATGGGCTGCGTGGGCGGTACAAACCACAGAACAACAGATAGACTCACTGACCGCTGTTTTTGACGAAGAAGTCGCCAACTACAAGGTTTACATCAACCAACGCGAAAACACGATTGCAAATCTCAAAAAAGAACTGGAGTCGGTGGCGACCGACGAAAACCGTGCGGCGGCGTTGATGAAGGAACTGTTCCTAGCCTACAAACCTTACCAGACCGACTCGGCCATCGTATATCTCAAGAATCGGCTCGAGTTGGCTTTTTCCATCAATAACCAACGCATTGTTGACGATACGCGCCTGTTGCAGCTCGACTATTACGCATCGATAGGATTGTATCACGAGGGGTATATTATCGTGAATCTGTTAGACACCGCGAATTTTGACAAAGAACAGAAGCTTGACTTTCTCGAGTATTCGGCACATTTGTACGGCGAAATGGCTGTATATACCGAGGACGAGCATTTTAGCATGATGTACCGTAATCTGGCAAACAAAAACTCTGAAAGGTTGTTGTGCTCGCTTGACCCCACATCCACTCGCTATTACAACATTATGGAGGGGTTGTTGTGGTATCATACTCCAGATAAAGCCTTGGAAGTCAACAGCCTGTTGATGGCATCCACCCCCGAGACATCCCCCGAATATGCCGTACGTTGTTTTATGCGCGCCTTAGAATACAGCCAAAAAGGCGACAAGCAAATGTCCCGCCTGTGGTATTTGAAGTCGGCGCTATGCGATGTGCGCGCTGGCATTACCGACAACGGGTCTTCGTGGAATTTGGCGAAATTGTTGTTTGAGGCGGGTGATGTGGAACGCGCCTATACGTATGCCAGCTACTCTATGGAAAATGCGTTGACCTATCATGCGCGCATCCGTCAGGCACAAGTGGCAAACTCGTGGTCGATTATCGAGAAACAATATCAGGCCAACCGGAACCAACGCTCGCAGATGTTGCTCGTCCTGCTGATTCTTGTCAGTTTGTTGGCTTTGGCCATGATTGCCGTGTTTGTGGTATTGATTACCAACCGCAAGAAAATCCTGCTGATGCAAAGACAACTGCAGTCGGCCAATGAGCAGTTGAAATCGGCGAATGATGAATTGACCGGTAACAATACAGACTTGAGCCGCCTCAATGCCGAACTGTCGGATGCCAACCGTGCCAAAGAAGAAAATATCGGATATGTGCTGTCGCTCTGTTCTTCGTATATCGACAAACTCGACAAGTACCGCAAACTGACAGCCAAGCGTGTGACCAATAAGAAATATGACGAGATTCTGGCAGATGCCAAGAATCCGGACTACATTGATCGTGAACTCGAAGAATTCTATCATAATTTTGACGAAAACTTCTTGTCGATTTATCCGAACTTTGTCGAAGAGTTCAACAACCTGTTGCTCGAAGAAGAGCAGATCGTGCTCAAGGGCGGTGAACTGCTCAATGCCGAATTGCGTATCTTTGCGCTGATTCGTCTTGGTGTGGATAACAGCTCAAAGATTGCTGAGCTGCTTCGCTACAGCGTCAACACCATTTACAACTATCGCGCCAAAGTCAAGAACAAGGCGAAGGGCAACCGCGACCAGTTCGAAGAGGATGTCAAACGCATCGGTCTGAACTGATACTATGAATCGAATATCCACAAAAAATCCGCTGTCGGTTATGGCAGTGGATTTTTTTGTGTGCTTGAGAGCTTAGTCTCTTATTTCTTGGTGAACTTGAAGTTTTCTGAAACTGTACGGATCAAGTAGTTTCCTTTGCTCAGATGACGCACGTCGATGGTGTTGTCGCCGGCTTTGAGCAGGTAACTGCCAATCACTTTTCCGGTCATGTCGGCCAGCAGCACTTCCTGATCGGTGGGGCTTCCGACGGTGATTTCGGCATCAGCCGGGTTGGGATAGACCGTCAGTGACTGTTTTGAGCCGGCTGATTCATTGACCTGATCTCCGCCAATGGCTTCGATTCGTATGGATTTGATGGCGTCGTTGAAGTCGTCGCCCACATACCAGGTTCCCGAAGTGATGGTCTCGGAGTCGCCAGTAAAGTTGTCGCCTTTGAAGAATGTTGCCTGATAGCCGGGTTGCAGGTCGATGGACGAGATGCAATCGGGCAGAATGCCCCATTGGCGCATTTGTTCGGTCGTGTAGCTACCTGCCGGCAGACCGTATCCTGCACCTTGGAAAAATCCGTTCGGATAGCAGGTGGCTGCCAAATCGGTGCGGGTGTAGGGTGACAATCCGAGCAAGTCAACTTGTATGTAGCGCTGGCGGTAGAAGAATTTGTCGTTGAAAGCCGGTCCCCATTCTTCCCAACAGTTGACCGAATAAGATACGCTGTATTTGCCATTGTCGAGTTTCTGGTGGATATTGGGCATGTACGACCAGTATTTTTCGTCGTTGGGACGCGTGTAAACCAATTGTGAGGTTGTCCAAGGTCCTACTGGAGACTGGGCGAACGATACGCGCACCTCGCGGCTGAGAATTGGCATATAGACCATGGCGTAGTTGCCGGGTTGCAGTTTGATGACGGCACTGGGATCGTAATTGCACACTTTTTGCGACTGCGACACATCGTTGCTCCATCCGCTCCCGGTATAGAACTGCCAGGTACCTTTCGAACCGGTCAGGTCGTTTTTGGCGCAACGGGCCACATGGGTGGATTGGTCCCACATATTGGTGATTCCACGGTAGATGTAGGCGTAATCCTCGTCGTAAACCACGGTCTCGTAGCCGTCGGCGGCATCGATACGGCGCTCGATAGTTGGGTATGGAATGTTCTGAAAATCAAACGGATAGTCGAATGTCGCAAGGTAAGTTCGTCCAGATGCGACGGTACCTCCCGAGGTGGCGAGCACTTCGACGAGTACCACTTTGATCTTGTTGTCGTCGGTAAAGACGGCGTCGCCCAGCCAATAGAGGTTGTCGACCCCGTCTTCGGGCGAAGGGTCTATGCACTCGAAGTAGCGGGAGGTATTGTCGGTGGTACCTGTATATTTGCTGAACAGGTAGCCAAACGGGTGGTAGACCAGCATGGCGTTGCGTAGGAAGCGGCCACCGCCGAATACATTGCTCTTGTCGTTGTGGTTGCCGTAGAACGAATCGTTGAAAAACCAGAGTTGGAATCCGTCGGGCAAATCAATCGAGATGTCGTTGTCGCCATCGACCCAGCCCCAAACCTCTCCAAAGCGGCTGTTCCACAAGAACGTGCTTTCGACGTCGATGTCGGTGGTGTTCTGGTCATCGATGCGGATGTTGTCGATCAAATAGGTTTCGTTAGAGGCAAAACGAAATGTCAGACTGACGTCGGCATCACTCTGGAAGGGCAGGTAGTAGGTGCACCAGTGCGGTCGGATGACATAGCGCACATCGGTGTATTCGGTCCCGTTTACCGTAAGGTACAGGTCGGCGTTGCTTTCGCCCGAGGTTTTGGCGGTGAAACTCACCAAGTTGGTGTTTCTTTGATGTGTGTTGGTGGCGCTGCTCAGTGTGGCATTGTTGCCGTTGCTGACTTGCAGGCAATAAGTTCCGTCCACTTGCTCGGCCGACGCATATCCGTTCGTGACGGTCATGTTGCCGCCGTTGGCGGTCCAACCGTTCAGATTACCTGTTTCAAAACTGCTGTTCGAAATGTTCTGCGCTTGGGTGGCAAACAATGTGACGACCAGCGAACACGCAATGGCGAATGTGTATTTCATAGTTGGAAGAAATTAATGCGGCGCAAAATTACAAAATAATTTTTATCTTTGTGATTGTTATCGTTTAATGTTCGCATTATGGATGTCTATTTGATTTTAGCCATTGTGTTGATACTGATAGGGTTGATCGGTAGTGTGTTGCCGGCGCTTCCCGGATTGCCTTTGGCGTATGGTGGTGTGGTGTCCGCGTTTTTTTCTGAGCATATCTCCATGCCCTGGCAGGCCCTGCTCGTTTGGGGATTGCTGACAGCGCTGCTGACCGTGTTGGATTTTGTGATTCCGGCTTGGGGAACGAAAAAATTCGGCGGCAGCAAACTTGGAATCATCGGTTGTACGATAGGACTGCTTGTCGGGCTGTTTTTCGGTTTCCCCGGAATCGTCTTGGGACCGTTCGCAGGTGCCATCTTGTTCGAAATGTTAGGAGGCATGGAGTCAGGCCCCGCATTAAAGGCTGGATTCGGTTCGTTTGTCGGATTTTTGCTGGGTACGGTACTCAAGGTAATCTGTTGCGGTGCCATGGGCTGGTATGTCGGAACGTGCTATGTATAGTCAATTTCAAACAATATGATGTCAATTGTTTGCCGCTCGTTTTATTTTACGTATATTTGTGCCAGATATCAAAGATAAACTAACATTTATTTAACTAATTCATTTTATTGTATGGAAAACCAACTCGAAAACCAAAACGTCCAACCGCAAGCAGGTTACAAACCTCGTCGTCCCGATAATTATCTGGTATGGGCAATCTTGTCGACCGTTTGTTGCTGTGTGCCTTTCGGCATTGTTTCTATCGTCTTTTCATCGAAAGTCGACCGTTTGTACGATGATGGTGAATACGAAGAAGCTCAAATGACTGCAGATAAAGCCAAAAAATGGGCCGTTATTTCAGCCGCGTCGGCCGCAGCGTTTGTCCTGTTGTATATTATCTTTATCGTCGCGATTATTATCATTGACGGCCCTAGCGGGTTGAACGATTTCCTTAAATGATTATAAGGACTGACAAGGTATTACGATACATTTTTCCACTGGTTGTGCTGCTGGTAGGTGTGTTGTATTACTTTGTCAGTCCGTCTTTACCGCTTTTCCCTATCAAGTGCCCTTGGCATTGGCTGACCGGCACACAATGCCCCGCTTGCGGATTCCAACGTGCCTTGCACACTTTGGTGCATGGCGATTTGCTTGCCGCACTCCGTTATAACTATTTCTTTATTCTTTCCATCCCATACGCCTTTTTGGTAGTGCTGGCAGGGTGGTACAACATCAACCATGTGTTCGACAAACTGGCGCGCGTGGTGTTTCATCGGGTAACCTTGTGGATATATATCGCCATGTTTTTTATATGGTGGGTATTACGCAACCTTTTGGGAATATGAAAATAATGTGTCAGAAACCGGCTGATGATTTTTTTTTTGAAAAAAAATGCTGCGGATGTGACAACGTATCGTAAAAACATTTACCTTTGCAACATCTAAGACGAAACTTTATGTATTTGAATCATTTTGCTCAATATTGGTGGCGCTCGCGAGTTTATCATTCGTGAGTCAACCCTTTATTGTCAAAATAAGATAACTTCTAAAGACCTGTCGGGAACTCACGGCAGGTCTTTTTTTTGTACCATGAATTATTAAAACAAACACAATATGAGTAAATACAACATCGATGAAAATGGATATTACGGCCGGTTTGGCGGTGCGTATGTACCCGAAATCCTCCAGAAAAATGTTTCGGAGTTAAAGGCCAACTATCTGAAAATCATGCAAGATCCGACGTTTAAGTCCGAACTTGACCAGTTGCTGCATGATTATGTAGGCCGTCCGACGCCATTGTATTATGCCAAGCGGCTGAGCAACCTATATGGTGCGCATATCTATCTCAAACGCGAGGATTTGTGCCATACCGGTGCGCATAAGCTCAATAATGCACTGGGCCAGTTGCTGTTGGCCAAACGCATGGGCAAGACACGCATTGTGGCCGAGACCGGAGCCGGGCAACACGGCGTGGGTACGGCTACGGTATGCGCCTTGATGAATATGGAGTGCGTGGTGTATATGGGGGCGACCGATGTGAAGCGCCAGTACCTCAATGTGCAGCGCATGCGGATGCTCGGCGCCAAGGTGGTGCCGGTCGAAACCGGGAACGGTACGCTCAAAGACGCCACCAACGAGGCCATTCGCGACTGGTGCTGCAATCCGGCCAATACCCATTATATTATCGGTTCGGTGGTAGGTCCAGACCCTTATCCCGACATGGTGGCGCGTTTCCAGTCGGTCATCAGTGACGAAATCCGCAAGCAGCTCAAGGCGCAGTGCGGACGAGAAACTCCCGACTACTTGATGGCTTGTGTGGGGGGGGGCAGCAACGCGGCCGGTACGTTCTATCATTGCCTCGACAACGAAAACGTACAACTCATCGCAGCCGAAGCAGCCGGCGAGGGCATTGACCACCCCGACCGCAGTGCCGCCACCATCCATTTGGGACGCGAAGGAGTGTTGCATGGCAGCCGTTCGTTGGTGATGATGGACGAAGACGGTCAGATTACCGAGGCCTTCTCGATTTCTGCCGGACTGGATTATCCAGGTGTGGGCCCTATGCACGCTCATTTGGCACAGACAGGCCGTTCGAAGGTGTATGCCATTACCGACGACGAGGCACTGCAGGCGGCATTGACCCTAACCAAGGCCGAGGGAATTATCCCGGCGATCGAAAGCGCACACGCTTTGGCAGTGCTTCCCAAATGCAAGTTCAAAAAAGATGACGTGGTGGTGCTGACCGTATCGGGGCGTGGCGACAAGGACATGAATACTTACGCTGATTATTTTAAATTGTAAAATTTTACCAATATGTTTGCTTATCATACCATTACAAAACAACTGCTGGCCGATTTGTACACGCCGGTAAGTGCCTATATGCGTTTGCGCGATGTCTATCCGCAAAGCGTTTTGATGGAGAGTTCTGATTATCACAGTGGCGAAAACAGCCGCTCGTTTATCGGATTCCAACCCATAGCCTCGGTCAGTGTCGCACACGGCAAGTCTTGTTGCCGCTATCCCGATGGCAGCGAGGTCTTGCGCGAAGTGTCGGAACAGTATCCGGTGCATCAGGTCATCAACGATTTTCTGCATCAATTCGACATCAAGGGCGTAGACAGCCAGTACTGCGGATTGTACGGATTCACCTCGTTCAATGCCGTACGTTATTTCGAAAACATTCCGGTCAAAGACGTGACTCAAGAACGCAACGATGCCCCCGACTTGCTGTATATCCTCTACAAAACGGTGGTGGTGTTCGACCATTTCAACAACACCATGAAAATCATCGAACTGCTGGCCGATGGAGAGACCGACCACCTCGAAGAAACCGAAAAACGCATTCAAAAGGCCAACGTGCGGGTCTATGACTTCCATCCGGTGGGCGAAACCACCAGCACCCTGACCGACGAGGAGCACAAGGCCAACATCCGCCGGGGTATCCAACACTGCCTGCGTGGCGATGTGTTCCAAATTGTGGTGTCGCGTCGCTTTGTACATCACTACGAAGGCGACGATTTCAAACTGTATCGCGCATTGCGCAGTATCAACCCCAGTCCCTATCTGTTTTATTTCGATTTTGGCGGTTTCCGTATCTTCGGGTCTTCGCCCGAAACACACTGCCGTATCGAAGGCGGCCGAGCCTATATCGACCCGATTGCCGGCACGACCAAACGCACGGGCAATAAGGAAGAAGACGAAAAAAACGCCACCTATTTGCGGAATGACCCGAAAGAAAACGCCGAACATGTGATGCTGGTCGATCTGGCACGCAACGATTTGAGCCGCAACTGCCACAATGTGCGCGTCGAATTTTACAAAGACATGCAGTATTACAGCCATGTGATTCACCTCGTCAGTCGTGTGAGCGGGGCTTTGGATGCCGGCAGCGATCCGGTCAAGACTTTTATCGACACCTTTCCCGCCGGCACACTCAGCGGTGCTCCCAAGGTGCGTGCCATGCAGCTGATTACCGAATACGAACCCCACAACCGCGGGGCATACGGCGGATGTATCGGCTTTATCGGGTTTGACGGAAGCCTCAACCAGGCCATTACGATCCGTTCGTTTGTCAGCCGCAACGGCGAGTTGTGGTTCCAAGCCGGATCTGGCGTAGTCGCCAAAAGCGACGACGAATACGAGCTGCAAGAAGTCAATAGCAAATTGGGTGCTCTTAAAAAAGCCATCATGATGGCCGAAAATATGTAATCTTTAAACCTCGACAAATGAAAATAGCAATTATAGACAACTACGACTCGTTTACCTACAACCTGTCGCATCTGGTAAAAGAATCAGGCGCCAAGGTGGTGGTGCTGCGTAATGACAAAGTGGTTTTCTCACAAGTGGACGCTTGCGACAAAATCATTCTTTCGCCGGGGCCCGGCATTCCGTCTGAGGCAGGTCAGTTACTCGACGTAATCCGCCGTTATGCCGGTAAAAAACCGATTTTGGGCATTTGCCTGGGCCATCAGGCCATCGGCGAGGTGTTTGGCGGCAAACTGACCAATCTCTCGGAGGTGTATCATGGCATTCAGACCCCATGTCGCTTGCTCGGCAACGACTACCTGTTCGAAGGGCTTGCGTCATCGATTCTTATCGGACGCTATCACTCTTGGGTGGTCGATAGCAAAGCTTTGCCTTCGTGCCTGACGGTGACGGCAACGAGTGACGAAGGCTTTATTATGGGTCTCAAACATGCCGAGTACGATATCCATGGTATTCAGTTTCATCCCGAAAGCGTGCTTACACCCGATGGTAAAACAATGATTTCTAACTGGTTGAATCACAAATAACGAAGATATGAAAGCAATTTTGAATGCATTGGTGGGTCAAGAAAAACTGACCCGTGAAGAAACAAAACAAATTTTGCTCAACATTGTCCAAGAATCGTATAACGAGGCTCAACTTGCCGCATTGATGATGGCTTGGCAAATGCGCAGCATCACCATCGACGAGCTGCTGGGGTTGCGCGACGGTATTCTCGAAACAGGGGTCTTTATCGATACGGCTCCATACGAAGTGCTGGATATCGTGGGTACGGGCGGTGATGGCAAAAACACCTTCAATATCTCGACTTGCGCCTGCTTTGTCGTTGCCGGTGCAGGGTATAAGGTGGTGAAACACGGCAACTATGCGGCCAGTTCGGTCAGTGGCGCCAGCAACGTCATCGAAGCGCAGGGAGTGCAGTTTGCCACCAGTCGCCAGCAAGTGTTGCGCTCGCTCGAGTATTGCAACATTTCGTATCTGCATGCACCGTTGTTTGCCAAGGCCATGAAGTTTGTCGCTCCAACGCGCAGAGCCTTGCAGATCCCCACGGTGTTCAACTTGCTGGGACCGCTGGTCAATCCAGCTCATCCCAAGTACCAGGTGCTGGGTGTGGCCAATTTGGAACAAATGCGGCTGTATCAGCATATTTACCAGAAGTTAGGTGTGCAATATGCCATTGTCAATAGTCTCGACGGATATGATGAGATTTCGCTCACGGGCGAGTTCAAAATGTGCTCCAATACGCTCGAAAAGATATTCGCCCCGGCCGATTTGGGATTCAAAAAAGTGATTCCGGCTGATTTGTTTGGCGGTACATCGAAAGAAAGCGCGGCGGCGATTTTCGAGCGTGTGCTTAAAAACGAGTCGAGCCCCGAGCAAAAAAATGTGGTGTTGGCCAATGCCTGCATCGCCATCCATGTGCTGAACCCCGAACTTTCGATAGCCGACTGCCTGGCACAGGCAACCGAATCGCTCGAAAGCGGAAAGGCCTATGAAACTTTGAAAAAGTTTAGAGAAGTAAATGCTTGAATATGAGCACCCCTTGTTTTATTGTTAACAAGTCATTGTTGTATTGTTTGCTTTGTCGTTGTAATTAGTATATATTTGTACAACATTTGTCAAGTTATATATGTACAAGTATTATGGTATCAATTAAAACAATATGATAATGTTATTTGCTAGTAAAATTAAACGATTACGCGAAGAAAGCGGACAATTGCAACGTAAGGTCGCAGCTGCGCTTGATGTTGATGCTGGTCTCTATAGTAAGATAGAGCGAGGTGAACGACCGGCAAAACGAGAACAAGTAATTGCCCTTGCTTCTATATTCAATATTGATGAGAAAGAATTACTTACACTTTGGCTTGCGGACCAAGTATACGGTATTGTTGAATATGAACAAACCGCCAACGATGTATTAAATATTGTGGCAGAAAATATT